>NZ_JBDGJH010000018.1:0-146503 GCF_057656995.1 Mycobacterium sp. Soil_C_30
CGGGTGGAAAAGTAGGACACCGCCGAACACACATTCAGAAATACCCCCCACACCCGTGGGGGGTATTTCTATTTCCATTACAAGCCATTTTCTTTTGTGCGAAAGAATGGCTTTGTCGCGGCGAATTGTGGCGTAAACGCCGGTACCCGTATCCTGACGTGAGGTTTTCGAGTCTGAAAGGCACCAGTGGTCGACAACAGAGGCGGCGGAGATCGCCGGTCAGGGCGCCCCGACCGCGAGGGCGCTCCCCGGTGGAAAGAGCGGTCCAAGCCGCCGGCACGCTCGGGTCCCGACCGTGCCCGCCGTACTCAACCGCAGGGTGCACCGGCTGACCGGGCCGATGATCGTCTGCAAGGCCCACGGATCCCCGCCACTGTCGATGCCAAGCAGCTGGCTCCCGAGGTGCGCCGCGAACTGAGCACACTGGACAAGACCACCGCGGACACCATCGCCCGTCATCTGGTGGCAGCGGGAGAGTTGCTGGACGACGACCCGGAAGCCGCGTTGGAGCACGCCCGGGCAGCGCGCCAGCGCTCCGGCCGTATCGCGGCGGTACGCGAGGCGGTGGCCATCGCGGCGTATCGATGCGGTGACTGGGCGCAGGCGCTCGCCGAACTGCGAGCGGCCCGCCGAATGGGTGCGAAATCAGAGCTGCTGCCGCTGATCGCCGATTGCGAGCGTGGTGTCGGCCGGCCCGAACGCGCCATCGAATTGGCGCGCAGCCCCGAGGCGCAGGCGCTCACCGGCGACGACGCTGACGAATTGCGCATCGTGGTGGCAGGTGCCCGTGCCGATCTGGGGCAGCTCGAGCAGGCGCTGGCGGTGCTGGCGTCCCCGCCCCTGGATCCCACCAGAACCGGGCAGACCGCCGCACGGCTGTTCTACGCCTACGCCGAGGCGCTCCTTGCGCTGGATCGCGCTGACGAGGCCCTGCAATGGTTTTTCCACGCGGCCAGCGCCGACGTCGACGGCGTCACCGATGCTGAAGATCGCATCAGCGAGCTCGCCTGACGTGACGACCTTCGCCGAACGTTACGACTGCTTGCTGCTCGACCTCGACGGGACCGTGTTCCGCGGCGCGGAACCCACCGAGGGCGCCGTCGATGCTCTCGCCCGGGCGCAGGCCCGCACCTTCTTCGTCACGAACAATGCCTCGCGCAGCGCTGGCGAGGTGGCCACACACTTGACCGAGCTCGGCTTCACCGCCGAGGCTGCGGACGTCGTCACCAGCGCCCAAGGTGCGGCGCGGTTGCTGGTCCAGCAGTTGCCGCAGGGTGCGCCGGTGCTCGTGGTCGGGACCGAGGCGCTGGCGCTGGAAGTCAGCGGCGTCGGGTTGCGACCGGTACGGCTGTTCACCGACGAGCCGGTGGCCGTGGTGCAGGGACACAACCCCGACACCGGCTGGGCCGACCTGGCGGAAGCGGCGCTGGCGATCCGCTCCGGCGCGCTGTGGGTGGCTGCCAACGTCGACCTGACCCTGCCCACCGAGCGCGGACTGCTGCCCGGCAACGGCTCGATGGTGGCCGCACTACGCGCCGCCACCGACAGCGAACCACAGGTCGCCGGAAAGCCCGCGCCCACACTCATGGAAGATGCGTTGTCGCGCGGAGATTTTCGTGCGGCTCTCGTCGTCGGCGACCGGCTCGACACCGACATCGCCGGCGCCAACGCCGCACAGCTGCCCAGCCTGATGGTGCTCTCCGGTGTCAACACCGCCCGCGACGCCGTGCACGCCCCGCCCGCGCTGCGCCCCACCTTCATCTCCCACGATCTTCGTGCGCTGCACGACGACGTGTCCTCCTACGCCGTCGAGGCGCAGCCCGCCTGGGACGTGCGGGTCGACGGGTCGGCGGTCACCGTCCGGGCCACCGACGCCGATCCGGGCGCCGACGGGTTGTCGGTGGTGCGGGCGACGGCCCGGGCGGTGTGGGATGCCGGCCTGACGGACGGACAGTTCGTGGTGCGCGCCGACGACGACGCCGCGGCCGAGGCTCTGCGGCGCTGGTCGCTGCTGACGCCTGTCGATCAGCTAGCGTGAATGCCGTTATGAGTGCCGACGCAGACCAGATCCGTGCGCAGCTCGATGCGCTGCTCGCCGAGGTGCCCGATGTGCGACAAGACGGCGCCGGTCGAGACCTCGACCTCGAGGACATCGCTCGTCGCCTCGAAGAAGCCCACGACGTCCTGGTGCACGCCCTGGAATCGGTGGAGAAGGGCTGAGAAGACCGTGACACGGCGTACACGCGTTGACGCCGAGCTGGTTCGGCGCGGGCTGGCCCGGTCACGTCAACAGGCAGCGGAGCTGATCAGCGCCGGACGTGTCTTGGTCGACGGCATGCCCGCCACCAAACCGGCGACGGCGATCGCGGTGACGGCCACTGTCCACGTGGAAGCCGGCGAGCGTAGTTGGGTCTCCCGTGGCGCGCACAAACTGATCGGTGCGCTCGACGCGTTCGGTATCGATGTCGGCGGGCGCCGCTGCCTCGATGCCGGGGCGTCGACGGGCGGTTTCACCGAAGTGCTGCTGGACCGCGGTGCCCGCGAAGTGGTGGCCGTCGACGTGGGTTACGGGCAGCTGGCGTGGTCGCTGCGGTCGGATGAGCGGGTGCGGGTGTTCGAGCGCACCAATGTCCGTGAACTCAACCCCGACGTGATCGGCGGTCGGGTGGACGCCGTCGTCGCCGATCTGTCGTTCATCTCGTTGGCGACGGTGTTGCCTGCGCTGACCGGCTGCTGCGCCGCCGACGCCGATATCGTTCCGATGGTGAAGCCGCAGTTCGAAGTCGGTAAAGGCCAGGTGGGCGCGGGCGGCGTGGTGTCGGATCCGCGGCTGCGGCAGGCCGCTGTGCGCGCGGTGTCGCAGCGCGCCGCCGAACTTCACTGGCATACCGTTGGGGTGGTGGCCAGCCCGTTGCCGGGACCGTCTGGCAACGTGGAGTACTTCCTGTGGCTGCGTGCTGACACCGATCGGGCACTGCACGGTGACGATCTCGACGCAGCCATCCGCACAGCCGTCGACGAGGGGCCGCAATGACGTGCGACCGAACGATCCTGCTGGTGGTGCACACCGGCCGACCGGAAGCGACCGAGGTTGCTCGCAAAGTCGAGAAAACGTTGGCGGACAACGGCATCGGTTTGAAGATGCTCTCGGCGGAGGCCGTCGACCGGGGGCCGCTGCATCTGGCACCCGACGACATGCGGGCTCTGGGCGTGGAGATCGAGGTGGTGGACGCCGACGAGAAGGCCGCCCAGGGCTGCGAGCTGGTCCTGGTGCTCGGCGGTGACGGGACGTTCCTGCGCGCTGCCGAACTGGCCCGTAATGTCGGGATTCCGGTGCTGGGGGTCAACCTCGGGCGTATCGGTTTCCTGGCCGAAGCCGAAGCCGACCATCTCGACGCCGTGCTCGAGCACGTGATCCACCGCAACTACCGGGTCGAGACCCGGATGACGCTCGACGTCCTGGTCCGGGTCGACGGGGAGATCGTCGATCGCGGCTGGGCGCTCAACGAAGCCAGCCTCGAGAAGGGGCCGCGGTTGGGTGTGCTGGGCGTGGTGGTGGAGATCGACGGCCGCCCGGTGTCAGCGTTCGGGTGCGACGGCGTGCTGATCGCGACGCCCACCGGTTCCACCGCGTATGCGTTCTCCTCCGGCGGCCCGGTGGTGTGGCCCGATCTGGAGGCGATCCTGGTGGTGCCCAACAATGCGCACGCGCTGTTCGCCCGCCCCATGGTCACCAGTCCCGCGGCGACGATCGCCGTGGAGATCGAAGCCAACGGCTACGACGCCATGGTGTTCTGCGACGGCCGCCGACAGATGGTGGTGCCTGCGGGCGGGCGACTGGAAGCGACCCGGTGCGGGACGCCGGTGAAGTGGGTGCGGCTGGACAGTGCGCCCTTCACCGACCGGCTGGTGCGCAAGTTCCGGCTGCCGGTCACGGGCTGGCGCGGGCAGTAACGACGTGCTGGCCGAGATCCGCATCGAGGCACTGGGCGCCATCAGTGCCGCCAACGCCGAGTTCGACCGTGGGCTGACCGTGCTCACCGGTGAGACCGGCACCGGCAAGACCATGGTGGTGACGGGCCTGCATCTGCTGGGTGGCGCGCGTGCCGACGCCAACCGGGTGCGTTCGGGAGCCGACCGTGCCGTTGTCGAAGGCCGGTTCACGACAGCCGAACTCGACGAGACCGTGACCGCCGAGATCGACGAGATCCTGGATTCGTCGGGTTCCGAACGCGACGATGACGGCAGTGTGATCGCCTTGCGGTCGGTGAGCCGCGACGGCCCGTCACGGGCGTACCTCGGCGGACGCAGCGTGCCGGCGAAATCGCTGAGTACCTTCACCACCCAGCTGCTGACCCTGCACGGCCAGAATGATCAGCTCCGGCTGATGCGGCCCGACGAGCAGCGGGCGGCGCTGGACCGGTTCGCCGACGTCTCGGCGAAGCTGAACCGCTATCGGGCGCTGCGTGAGGAATGGCTGACGGCGCGGCGGGACCTGGTGGAGCGCACCAGCCGCGCGCGCGACCTCGCGCAGGAAGCCGACCGGCTGCAGTTCGCACTGCAGGAGATCGACGCCGTCGACCCGCAACCAGGGGAGGACGAGGCGCTGGTCGCCGACATCCGGCGGCTTTCCGAGCTGGACGCGCTGCGCGAATCCGCGGCGACCGCACGGGCCGCGCTCTCCGGTGTGCTCGACGATGCCGACGGCGGCTCCGAGGTATCGGCAACCAGTGCCATCGGTGCCGCGCTGGGGGCGCTGGAGTCGACCGATGACGCGGCGTTGCAGGCCCTCGGCCGTCAGCTCAGCGACGCGTTGACCGTGGTCAGCGATGTGTCCCGCGAGATCGGCGGGTTCCTGGCCGAGCTGCCCAGCGATGCCAGCACCCTGGAGACGAAGCTGGCCCGACAGGCGGAACTGCGCTCGCTGACCCGTAAGTACGCCGCCGACGTCGACGGCGTACTCAGCTGGGCAGCGGAGTCGCGCGCCAGGCTCGCGCAGCTCGACGTGTCCGAGGAGACGCTGACGGCACTGGCCGCGAAGGTCGAGGAACTGGCCGGCCGAGTAGCCAAGGCCGCCGCCGACCTCAGCGCGGTACGCGCCAAATCCGCCAAGGGGCTGGCCAAGGCGGTGACGGCCGAGCTGACCGGGCTGGCGATGTCGAATGCGGAGTTCACCATCTCGGTGTCACCCCTGCCTGCCCGCGACGACGACGCCGCGCCGCTGAAGCTCGCCTCCGGTGAGCGGGTGCACGCCGGTTCCCACGGCGTCGACCTGGTGGAGTTCGGCTTCACCGCGCACAAGGGTGGCGGGGTGCTGCCTCTGGGCAAGAGTGCCTCCGGTGGCGAGCTGTCGCGGGTGATGCTCGCTCTGGAAGTGGTGCTTGCTGCCTCCGCCGAGGGCACGACGATGGTGTTCGACGAGGTGGACGCCGGAGTGGGCGGACGTGCCGCGGTGCAGATCGGGCGGCGGCTGGCTCGGCTGGCGCGCACCCACCAGGTCATCGTCGTCACCCACTTGCCCCAGGTCGCCGCCTATGCCGACACCCACCTGGTGGTGGCGCCGGTCGGCAAGAACGGCACCAGCGGAGTGCGTCGGCTCAGCGACGACGACCGGGTTGCCGAGCTGGCCCGCATGCTGGCCGGTCTGGGTGAATCCGATACCGGCCGGGCCCATGCGCGCGAGCTCCTGGAAGCGGCGCAGACGGATCGCGAGTCGCCCAGTTAACTGTTACTGGTGTGACGGAATGTGACTTCTGTGGCTGATGTTACGGCGCGCCTCCCCGCCGACAGCACAATCTGGTTACAGAATCACCGCCATGCGGATGGCAGCGCTTCTCTCACGTAACGGCAGCTCCCGACCCGGCGTCACGGGCACCGCCCGCGTCGATCGCGATATCGATCGGTTGCTGCGCCGAATCGAACCCGGTGACATCGTCGTGCTCGACGTCTTGGATCTGGACCGCGCCACCGCCGATGCCCTGGTCGACGCGAACATCGCGGGCGTGGTCAACGCGTCGCCCTCGATCTCGGGCCGCTATCCCAACCTCGGGCCGGAAGTCCTGGTGGGCAACGGCATCATCCTGATCGACGAGACCGGCCCCGAGGTCTTCAAGAAGGTCAAGGACGGCGCCAAGATCCGGCTGCACAACGGCGGCGTCTACTCCGGCGACCGGCGTCTGGCGCTCGGTTCCGAACGGTCCGACGAGGACATCAACGAGATGATGCACGAGGCCAAGAGTGGCCTGGTGGCTCATCTGGAATCGTTCGCCGGCAACACCATCGAGTTCATCCGTAGCGAGAGCCCGCTGCTGATCGACGGCATCGGCATCCCGGACATCGATGTCGACCTGCGTCGCCGGCACGTCGTGGTGGTGGCCGAAGAGCCGTGCGCGGCCGAGGATCTCAAGGCCCTGAAACCGTTCATCAAGGAGTACCAGCCGGTGCTGATCGGCGTGGGTACCGGCGCGGACCTGCTTCGCAAGGCCGGCTACCGACCGCAATTGATCGTGGGCGATCCCGAGCAGATCAGCAGTGATGCGCTCAAGTCCGGTGCGCAGGTGGTACTGCCCGCCGATGCCGACGGACACGCTCCCGGCCTCGAGCGCATCCAGGACCTGGGCGTGGGAGCGATGACCTTCCCGGCCGCGGGATCGGCTGCCGATCTGGCGTTGTTGCTGGCCGATCACCACGGCGCGGCGCTGATCGTCACCGCGGGCCACACCGCCAGTATCGAGGAATTCTTCGACCGCACCCGTCAGCGCTCCAACCCGTCGACCTTCCTGACCCGACTGAAGGTGGGGGAGAAGCTCGTCGACGCCAAGGCGGTGGCCACGCTGTACCGCAGCCGGATCTCCGGCGGCTCCATCGCGATGCTGGTGCTGGCCATGCTGGTGGCGGTGATCGTCGCGCTGATGGTTTCGCAGACCGACACCGTGGTCATCGACTGGGTTATGCAGTATTGGCACAAGTTCTCGCAGTGGGTACAGCACTGGGTGACCTCGTGATTTCGCTTCGCTCCCACGCTATTTCGTTGGCGGCGGTGTTCCTGGCGCTGGCCATCGGGGTGGTGCTCGGATCCGGCTTGCTCTCTGACACGCTGCTGTCCGGTCTGCGCGACGAGAAGCGGGATATGCAGGCGCAGATCAACGGGTTGACCGACGAGAAGAATGCGCTGAACGAAAAGCTCAGTGCGGCAAACGATTTTGATGCCCAGGTGGCAGGACGCATCGTCGGCAACGCGCTCAAGGACCGCTCGGTGGTGGTGTTCCGCACGCCCGACGCCGACGACGGTGACGTCGATGGGGTGACCAGGATCATTGGACAGGCCGGTGGCAACGTCACCGCCACGCTGGCCCTCACCCAGGAGTTCGTCGACGCCAATTCCGCCGAGAAGCTGCGCACGGTGGTCGGGTCGTCGGTGCTGCCCGCGGGTACGCAGCTGCGCACCACGCTGGTGGACCAGGGCTCACAGGCCGGCGATCTGCTGGGGATCGCTTTGCTGAGTCCCCGTGATCCGGCGGCGCCGAGGGTCAACGACCAGCAACGCGAGACCGTGCTGGCCTCGCTGCGTGAAACCGGATTCCTGTCGTATCCGGACGGGGCGATCGGATCGGCCGATGCGGCCGTCATCGTCACCGGTGCCGGTCTCGGCGACGACGCGGGCAACCAGGGCTCCACGGTGGCACGGTTCGCCGCCGGGCTGGCCCCGCACGGTTCCGGCGTGGTGGTGGCCGGTCGGGACGGCTCGGCCACCGGTACCGCGGCCGTGGCCGTCATCCGGTCCGACCCGAGCCTGAACAGTGTCGTGAGCACCGTCGACGACATCGGCGCGGAATCCGGTCGGATCACCGCGGTGCTCGGCATCCAGGATCTGGAGGCCGGCGGCAAGCCCGGACAGTACGGCGTCGGGCAGGGTGCCACCGCGGTCACCGTCACGCAGTAGACGCGGCGCGCCGACGTCAGCTTGTCGGCGTCGGTGTTAAGGTGAACTTCCGTGGGTCAGCAGGCCCAAGCTGGGCATCAGCCCAGGCAAGTAACCCTGCTTCTACGCCACGGGAGGATGCACTTGCCATCGTTACGCAAGCACCCGCAAACCGCGACCAAGCACGTTTTCGTCAGCGGCGGCGTGGTGTCCTCGCTGGGGAAGGGCCTGACCGCCAGCAGCCTCGGTCAGCTGCTCACCGCACGAGGTCTGTACGTGACGATGCAGAAGCTCGATCCGTACCTCAATGTCGATCCCGGCACCATGAATCCGTTCCAACACGGTGAGGTGTTCGTCACCGAGGACGGTGCCGAGACCGACCTCGACGTGGGCCACTATGAACGGTTCCTCGACCGCGACTTGTCCGGACATGCGAATGTCACCACCGGGCAGGTGTATTCGGCGGTGATCGCCAAGGAACGCCGCGGTGAGTACCTGGGTGACACGGTGCAGGTGATCCCGCACATCACCGACGAGATCAAGAACCGCATCCTGGCCATGGCCGAACCCGACGTCAACGGCAACCGGCCCGATGTGGTGATCACCGAGATCGGCGGCACCGTCGGCGACATCGAATCGCTGCCCTTCCTGGAGGCGGCCCGCCAGGTCCGCCACGAGGTGGGCCGGGAGAACTGCTTCTTCCTGCACGTCTCGCTGGTGCCGTTCCTCAAGCCGTCCGGCGAGCTCAAGACCAAACCCACCCAGCACTCGGTCGCCGCGTTGCGCAACATCGGCATCACCCCCGACGCACTGATCCTGCGCAGCGACCGTGAGGTACCGGAATCGCTCAAGGACAAGATCGCCCTGATGTGCGATGTCGACGTCGACGGCGTGATCTCCACCCCCGACGCCCCGTCCATCTACGACATCCCCAAGGTGCTGCACCGCGAAGAGCTCGACGCCTATGTGGTGCGCCGGCTCAACCTGCCGTTCCGGGACGTGGACTGGACGCAGTGGAACGACCTGCTGCGCCGGGTGCACGACCCCAAGGAGACGGTGCGAATCGCTCTGGTGGGCAAGTACATCGACCTCTCCGACGCCTACCTGTCGGTGGCCGAAGCGTTGCGGGCCGGTGGCTTCGCCAACCACACCAAGGTGGAGATGCGCTGGGTGGCCTCCGACGACTGCGAGACCGGTGCCGGTGCCGCCGCCGAACTGGGCGACGTGCACGGTGTGCTGATCCCCGGCGGCTTCGGTATCCGCGGTATCGAAGGCAAGATCGGCGCCATCAAGTACGCCCGCGCACGCCGCATCCCGGTGCTCGGTTTGTGCCTGGGACTGCAGTGCATCGTCATCGAGGCGGCCCGCTCGGTCGGTCTGACCGAGGCCAGCTCGGCGGAATTCGATCCGGACACCCCGGATCCGGTGATCTCGACGATGGCCGACCAGGAGCAGATCGTCGCCGGTGAAGCCGACCTGGGCGGCACCATGCGGCTGGGGGCCTACCCGGCGGTGCTGCAACCGAAGTCGATCGTGGCGCAGGCCTACGACTCCACCGAGGTCTCGGAGCGGCACCGGCACCGCTACGAGGTGAACAACGCCTACCGCGACAAGATCGCCGAGAGCGGACTGCGGTTCTCCGGTACCTCACCGGACGGTCACCTGGTGGAGTTCGTCGAGTATCCGAAGGAGATCCACCCGTTCCTGGTGGGGACGCAGGCCCACCCCGAGCTCAAGAGCCGGCCCACCCGGCCCCACCCGCTGTTCGCGGCGTTTGTCGCCGCGGCCGCCAAGTACAAGGCCGCCGAACGGTTGCCGCTGGACACCGAACAGCATTCCAACGGTCTCGAGCAGTCGGAGTCCGCGGAGTTGGCCCACGAGTCGACGTCCCGTGGCTGAACACGCCTTCGATACCGTCGCCAGCGAAACGCTGTACACCGGCAAGATCTTCGCGCTGCGCGCCGACGAAGTGCACATGCCCGGCGGTGGCACGGCGCGCCGCGAGGTGGTCGAACACTATGGGGCCGTCGCGGTGGCCGCCCTCGACGATGACGACCAGATCGTGTTGGTGTACCAGTACCGGCACCCGCTCGGGCGCAGGCTGTGGGAGCTGCCGGCCGGACTTCTGGACATCGGCGGCGAAGACCCGGCGCTGACCGTTCGGCGCGAGCTGGTCGAGGAGGCCGGCTTGGAAGCCGACACCTGGAGTGTGCTCGTCGACATCGACTCGGCGCCGGGCTTCAGCGACGAGAGTGTGCGCATCTATCTGGCGACCGGACTGCGCGAGGTCGAGCGCCCGGAGGCGCACGACGAAGAAGCCGACATGCGCACCGAACGGGTGCCGTTGATCGACGCAGTGAAACGGGTGTTCGCCGGCGATATCGTCAATTCCCTTGCGGTGGCTGGGATCCTGGCGGCGTGGGCGGTCCGTCAAGGGGTGGCCGAAACGCGTCCGGTGGACGCCGAGTGGACCGACCGGCCTACCCGGTTCGCTGCGCGCCAGGGCCACTAGATGACCACCGTGGGCACGCTGCTCGATGACCAGTTGCAGGGCTACCTGGACCACCTGACCATCGAACGCGGGGTGGCCGCCAACACGCTGAGTTCCTATCGCCGCGACTTGCGCCGCTATCACGAGCATCTCAGGGCCCGGGGGGTCGATGACCTGGCCAAGGTGACAGAGGCCGATGTGAGCGAGTTCCTGGTGGCGCTGCGCCGCGGTGACCAGGACACCGGAGCGGTCGCGTTGTCGGCGGTGTCCGCGGCCCGGGCGCTGATCGCCGTGCGTGGACTGCACAAGTTCGCCACCGCGGAGGGGGTCACCGCGATCGACGTCGCGCGGGCGGTGAAACCGCCCACCCCCGGCCGGCGGCTGCCCAAGAGCCTGTCGCTGGACGAGGTGATCGCGCTGTTGGAGGGCGCCGGAGGCGAGGATGCCTCAGACGGTCCACTGACGCTGCGCAACCGGGCGATGCTGGAACTGCTGTACTCCACCGGAGCCCGGATCTCCGAGGCCGTGGGCCTGGATGTCGACGATATCGACACCGAGGCCCGGTCGGTGCTGCTGCGGGGCAAGGGCGGCAAACAGCGGCTGGTGCCCATCGGCCGGCCTGCCGTCGCCGCGCTGGACGCCTATCTGGTGCGGGGCCGTCCTGATCTGGCGGGGCGCGGCCGTGGCACTCCGGCGATCTTCCTCAATGCCCGCGGCGGCCGGTTGTCCCGGCAGAGCGCGTGGCAGGTGCTGCAGGATGCCGCTGAACGGGCCGGCATCTCCTCGGCCGTGTCGCCGCACACGCTGCGACACTCGTTCGCCACCCATCTGCTCGACGGGGGCGCCGACGTCCGCGTGGTTCAGGAACTGCTGGGCCACGCGTCGGTGACGACCACTCAGATCTACACATTGGTGACCGTGCACGCGCTGCGCGAAGTGTGGGCCGGCGCCCATCCCCGCGCTCGCTGACGGGCCGGGCACCGGTCAGTTCCGCGCGACGATGTCCACCACGATGTCCCGGTCGGGCGCGACCGCGATTCCCCGCGCCGACGATCCGGGGGGCTTGCGGGCGGCTTCCGCGGGGGACAGGCGCAGGTCCACGCCACGCAGCACGGTCGCGAGGATGACCGCGAGTTCGGCGGTGGCGAAGTGAGCTCCTATACAACGCCGGTGGCCACCACCGAAGGGCGCGTACTCGAACGCGGTGTACCGCCTACGGAGGAACCGGTCCGGGTCGAACTGGTCGGGTTGGTCCCAGATGTCCGGGTTGTGGTGCAGGGCGT
Organism: Mycobacterium sp. Soil_C_30; assembly: GCF_057656995.1. Taxonomy (NCBI): domain Bacteria; kingdom Bacillati; phylum Actinomycetota; class Actinomycetes; order Mycobacteriales; family Mycobacteriaceae; genus Mycobacterium; species Mycobacterium sp. Soil_C_30. The sequence goes on from NZ_JBDGJH010000018.1 coordinate 11,696, forward strand.
ACAGCGCCACCCCCACGACCGATCCCGCCGGACACCTGTTACCGGCGATGGTGAGGGGTTCGGCGAGTCGACGCAACACGATGGGCACCGGCGGGTGCATGCGCAGCGTCTCGTTGATCACCGCGCTGAGGTACGGCAGCGTCGTGATCTCCGTTTCCGTTGGGGCACAGGACAGTTCATCGATCAGCCGATGGCGGACGGACTCGTCGGCGCAGACGTGGTAGAACGCCCACATCAGCGTGGTCGCCGTGGTCTCATGGCCGGCGGCCAGTAGCGTGCGCAACTGGTCGTACAGTTCGGCATCGTCGAACGGGCGACCGTCCTCATCGGTGGCGGACAACAACAGGTCCAGAATGTCGTTGCCGCCGGCGCCGACGCGTCGGCGGCCGTCGATGTCCTCGGCCAGCAGACGGTCCAGATCGTCACGGAGCGCCACCAGACGTGCCCACGGACCCCGGCCCGCCAGATCACGCCGCAGCGCGGGCACCAGCATCAGCGCCGCGGTGTTGGCGGACAACAGCGCGGACATGGCGTCGGTGTACTGACGTTGCCGATCCGGTTCCGTCACGCCGAACACCACACGAACGGCGACGCGCAACGTGACCGCGGTGCACAGTGCCCGCAGCCCGATGCGCTGGCCGGGCTGGTAGCCGTCGATCTCGGCGCGGGTGACCTCGGCGAAGAGCCCCGCGAAGGACTTCACCCCGGCGCTGTGGAACGGCGTGCTGAGCCGACTCCGTTCCCGCCGATGCTGCTGGCCCGACAGCAGGATCAACGAGCCCCGTCCCACCACCGGCTCGATGGGATTGGGTCGCGGTGCCAGCAGCGCCGTGGCGGGAGCCGTCAAGATCTCGCGTGCAGCTGCTGCGCCGCTGACGAAACGAACGCGGCCCAGCCCGGGAAACCTGAGGCAGAACATCTGACGGTCGGTGGCATGTGTGCGGAAGTACTTCACCGGATCGACACCCGCGCGGACCGCATCCATCAATTCCGACAGCGGTCGGACCACGGGTGTACGCACCCTCTCTTTATGACAGATCTTCCGCTGTCTGGAATCGCGAAACACCAACGAATTCATAGTGGCGGCGCGAAGTCCCGCGCCGAATTTGCGGACGGGTGCCGCGACTCAGGTCCACGGCGAAAAGCATTTAGCCAGAAATATTTTCGGTGAAAATTGAACCGCAGCGGGCCCGAATACGTCCTACTGACTGAGTGGCTTCACGCCACCCGAATATGCGCCTGCCGCTGGGGTCTTTTGCGAGGGGAAACATGGTTGTCGCACCATCAGGCACCCGTGGGGGAACGCGGCGCGTCGTCGACTACCTCACGGGCCAACTCGTCGCCGCCGACGTCCGGCACATCTTCGGAGTCGACGGGGCCAACATCGAAGACCTCTACGACGCGGCCTACTTCACCGCCGGTATCACCGCGGTGCTCGCCAAACACGAGTTCTCGGCCGCTGCGATGGCGGACGGGTACAGCCGAAGCGGCCAGGGCCTGGGCGTGGTCGCCACCACCTCCGGCGGTGGCTGCCTGAATGCGGTTGCGGGCTTGGGGGAGTCGTATGCGAGCCGGGTGCCGGTGCTGGCTCTGATCGGGCAACCGCCGCTGGCACTCGACGGGCAGGGAAGCTTTCAGGACACCAGCGGACGCAACGGTGCCGTGGATGCCGAGGCCCTGTTCTCCACGGTGTCGGTGTTCTGCGAGAGGTTGCGCAACCCCGCGGAGGTTGCCGACGTACTTCCGCGTGCTATCGCCGCCGCCCGGTCCGGCGGTCCCGCGGTCCTGTTGTTACCCAAAGACATTCAACAGAGTGTCATCGATGTCCCGGTATCCCAGCACCCCCGCAACGGCGCCCACCCCCGGGCGGTGGGGGAGACGCAGGTGGTGGTGCGCGCACTGCGCCGGGCCGACGGTCCGGTGACGATCATCGCCGGCGAGCAGGTTGCGCGCGACGACGCCCGCGCCGAACTCGAGGAGTTGCGTGCTGTCCTGCGGGCGCGGGTGGCTTGCGTTCCGGACGCCAAGGACGTCGCAGGAACCCCCGGTTGCGGATCGTCTGCGGCACTGGGTCTGGCCGGCATCATGGGGCACCCGGGTGTCGCAGCGATGATCGCCGACAGCGCGCTGTGCCTGCTGGTCGGCACCCGGCTGCCCCTGACCGCCCGCGGCGGCCTGGAGAAGGCGCTGGCCGGCACGCACACCCTGTCGATCGGCGCTGCCTCCCCGTTCATCGCGTGCACCCACGTACACAGCCAGGACCTTCGGACCACGCTGACGCGGATCCGCAGCGCGCTGACCGGCGCGGGGCGGCCGCACGGCATCCGGGTGCACGGCGATCTGCGCAGAACCGAGTTGTCGCCCCCGGCCTACAGCGGTCCCGGCGTGCGATACAAGGACGCGATGGCGGTCCTGGACACCGCGCTGCCCGACCACACCGACATCGTGGTCGACGCGGGTAACACCGGCGCCGCGGCCCTGCACCATCTGCCGGTGCGGCGGGACGGGCGCTTTGTCGTCGCGCTGGGTATGGGCGGAATGGGCTACAGCTTCGGCGCGGCGATCGGTATGGCATTCGCGCGCGGTCGCCGCACCGTGGTGATCGCCGGCGACGGTGCCTTCTACATGCACGGTATGGAGTTGCACACCGCAGTCGAGTACCAACTGCCGATCACCTTCGTGTTGTTCAACAACAACGCCCACGCGATGTGCGTCACCCGTGAGCAGCTCTTCTACCGCGATGTCTACAGCTACAACAGGTTCCGGCCCGCTCACCTGGGCGCCGGTCTGGCGGCCATGTTCCCCGGCCTGCATGCCGTGGACGTCGCCGCTACCTCCGAGCTGGAGCAGGCGTTGAATGCAGCCCTGGCCGTCGACGGCCCGTCGGTGGTGTGTGTGGAGTGCTCGGCCGACGAGATCCCACCGTTTGCACCGTTTCTCGCGTCTCCGCCATCAACCCCACCCGTCCGTTGCGCCGCCCCCGAGAAGGAGACCGTCCATGGCCCTGCCCGCCCTTGACGACATCGTCACCCACAGCGGATCCACCGCACCCATCGACGGGGTGCACCGGATCGAAACCAGCCCCCGGGAGAAGGCGACGCCGCTGATCCTCGAGATGATGCGGTCGGTCTATCCGCACGATCAGGTGTTCGGCACCTTCTGCACCGTCAACGATTACATCGACTGTCCTCCTGACCAGCTCTTCGACTACCTGGCCGACACCCGGTGCCTGGAGGAGTGGACCTACAGCCTGCGTGATTTCGAGGAGACCGACGAACCGGGATTGTGGCAGGCCAGGGACAAACTGGGCTCGGAGACCATGATCTACACCCGCACGGTCGCCAACCCGGCGGCGCGCACCGTGGACTATCACTGCGCCTGGGACCAAGGGATGCACCTGTGGATGATCTACCTGATGCGCGTGGTGGACGCCCAGGTGGTGTTCAACAAGCCCGGTTCTGTTGTGCTGTGGACCAATTGCCGCCACCCGTTCTACGACGACAATCCCTATCCGGAGACAGCGCCGCCCGGCCGACCGGTGTGGGTGGGCGACTTCTGGGACATGTTCGGGGCCGGCCACCTGCTGGAGTTGAAGAACCTCAAGGCCATCGCCGAATACCGGCACCACAACGGCCTTCCCGTGAAACCCGATTGGATGAGGTGAGCAGACCGTGACGACTGTCAGCCTGGTCGACGTCGCGACCTATCTGCCCGCCAACCGGGTGCCCGCACAGTGGTATGCCGATATCGCCGGCACCGACGACCTGCGCGACAACCTCATGTTCCGGGCACCCGAATACCGCCACCACGCCGCCGGTGACGAAACCAATGTCGACATGATGGAGCGTGCGGCCGACGGACTGGCCGCCAGGTTCGGGCCCGACCTGCTGGCCGACGTCGACGTCCTGCTCACCCATTCCCAGCTGCCGGACCTACCGATCCTCGGGGCCGGCGGGGAACTGGCGCATCGGCTCGGCATGAACCCCGAGTTCGTCATCGATGTGCACAACGGCGGGTGCGCGGCGTTCATCCTGATGATCAAGCTGGCCCGGCAATTGCTGGCATCCGGTGCCGGTCGGACCGCGCTCATTGCGTGTGCCCAGAACGCGGCGGGCAAGATCTTCACCCAGGAGCAGGTCCGCATCAAGGCACAGGCTTCGGTCCCCGGCGACGGTGCGGCTGTCGGGCTGCTCCGGGCTTCCGACGAGTCGCCGATTCTCGATGTGGAATGCCGGTATTTCGGCGAGTACGCCCCGGACATGTCGTTGACCGCCGACCCGCCGCGGCAGTGGTGGCAGGCCGGCCCAGGCCAGGGTTACGTCAGCTTCAACGAGGCCAAGATCATGAAGGTGCTGGCCCGGGGCAACCGGGAAGTCCCGGAGGTGGCGCTGTCGGTGTGCGACCGGATCGGGATGAAGTCCAAGGACATCGACCTGCTTGTCACCAATCAGCCCAACCGGGTTTTCCTGCGGAACTGGAACGAGGCGCTCGAGATCCCGCGGGAGCGGCATCGCGACACGTTCCACCGGTGCGGGAACCTCTTCGCCGTCGGTATCCCGGTGAACTTCGATGCGGCGGTCGAGGACGGCCAGGTACGTCCCGGCGACGTGGTGATGATGGCCGGGTTCGCCCATGCCGGTGACTTCGCCGCCGCGACGGCGATCCGCTGGGGTGGGCGACCATGACGGCGGTCGCATTCTCCCCGATGGCGCCGGTGCAACCGCTGGGGATCGATCCGTTTGCCTTGTCGCTCAACGAGAATCCGTACCCACCGTTACCCGCCGTCCGGGCAGCGCTGGTCCGGTCCATCTCCTCGGCCAACCGCTATCCCGAGTTCCTGCCGCAGCGCCTGCGTGCGATGATCGCCGCGCACGTCGGAGTTCCCGACGAGCAGGTCATCCTGGGTGCCGGGGCAACCGGTGTGATGCTGCACGTTCTGCATGCCATCACCGATCCCGGCGATCGCATCGTCATCCCCGATCCGGCCTTCGAGGGCTACGAGATCGTGTCGACCATGAACCGGCTCGTGCCGGTGCGAATCCCGTTGCTGCGCTGCGGGCGTCATGACCTTCCCGCGATGGCTCAGGCCGCCCGGGACGCCCGTGCCGTGGTGATCTGTCGGCCGCACAACCCGACGGGGACCATCGAGTCGCGTGCCGCTGTGGAAGAGTTCCTCTCGAAGGTGTCGACGGACACCGTCGTCCTGCTCGACGAGGCCTATGTCGAGTTCGTCGCGCCCGCGCACCGTATCGACGCCGTCGACCTGGTGGCCAGATTCCCCAACGTGGTGGTCATGCGCACCTTCTCCAAGGCCTACGGGCTGGCCGGTCTGCGCATCGGGTACGCGTTCAGTTCGGCTGCACTCGGTGCCAGGCTGTGGGCGATGCAACTGCCGTTCGGTATGGGAACCACCAGTTTGGTGGCCGTCGCCGCCTCCTATGCCGCCGAAGCCCAATTGGACCTGCGGATCCGGCGGATCACCGACGAGCGCCGACGCCTGCAGGCCTCGCTGCGCTTCATGGGCATCCGCAGCACCGACGCCCACGCCAACTTCGTGTATCTGCCGGCCTCCGGCGAGTCGTGGCGAGACGTATTCGGCGACAGCGGAGTACGGGTCAAGAACTACGCCGACGGCGGAGTGCGGATCACCATCGGTGGGCCGAACTCCACCGAAGCCGTGCTCGCGGCGGTCGGCGGGGCCGGGCTGTCCCGCGCATCGGCGTCGCGGGCCTGATCTGCGGGGGTACAGCCCGGCGAGCTGAGCCGGTGAGGGCGGGCATCCGGCTGCCCGCCTGGGCTGATTCCGGAATCTCCCCCGAAACTGCTGGTGGATTGCCTGCGGGTCTGCCGGCGCAGGCGTCTCGACCGGTTAGACTTTCCCGGATGTCCGCCGACGATACTGCTGACGAGCTTCCGCTCGGCCTCACGGGTCGTCCGCCGCGCCCCATTCCCGAGCCTGCACCGTTGAACTCTCACGGGCCGGCGAAGGTCATCGCCATGTGCAACCAGAAGGGTGGCGTGGGCAAGACCACGTCGACGATCAACCTGGGCGCCGCGCTCGCCGACTTCGGCCGGCGGGTGCTGCTGGTGGATCTGGACCCGCAGGGCGCCCTGTCGGCGGGGCTCGGCGTGCCGCATTACGACCTCGACAACACCGTGCACAACCTGCTGGTGGAGCCCCGGGTGTCGATCGACGAGGTGATCATCAAGACCCGCGTCGCCGGCCTGGACCTGGTGCCCAGCAATATCGACCTGTCGGCGGCGGAGATCCAGCTGGTCAACGAGGTGGGCCGCGAGCAGACCCTGGCGCGGGCGCTGTACCCGGTGCTGGACCGCTACGACTACGTGCTGATCGACTGCCAGCCGTCGCTGGGTCTGCTCACCGTCAACGGGTTGGCCTGCTCGGACGGCGTGATCATCCCGACCGAATGCGAGTACTTCTCGTTGCGCGGTCTGGCGCTGCTGACCGACACGGTGGACAAGGTGCATGACCGGCTCAATCCGCGGCTGTCGATCAGCGGCATCCTGATCACCCGCTACGACGCCCGCACCGTCAACGCCCGGGAAGTGATGGCGCGGGTGGTGGAGCGGTTCGGCGACCTGGTGTTCGACACGGTGATCACCCGCACGGTGCGATTCCCCGAGACCAGTGTGGCCGGGGAGCCGATCACCACGTGGGCGCCGAAATCGACTGGCGCACAGGCGTATCGGTCGCTGGCCCGCGAGGTCATCGACCGCTTCGGCACGTGAGCGAGACGCCCGAGCAGGAGGCTCAGGCCGGCTTCACGGTGAAGCTGACCAACTTCGAAGGCCCGTTCGACCTGCTGTTGCAGCTGATCTTCGCGCACCGACTCGACGTCACCGAGGTGGCGCTGCACCAGGTCACCGACGACTTCATCGCCTACACCAAGCAGTTCGGTTCGCAATTGGCGCTGGAGGAGACCACGGCATTCCTGGTGGTCGCCGCGACGCTGCTCGACCTCAAGGCTGCCCGTCTGCTGCCGGCCGGCCAGACCGAGGACGACGAGGACCTGGCGCTGCTGGAGGTGCGCGACCTGCTGTTCGCCCGCCTGCTGCAGTACCGCGCGTTCAAACACGTGGCGCAGATGTTCGCCGAGCTGGAGGCCGCGGCGCTGCGTAGCTACCCGCGGGCGGTCTCGCTGGAAGACCGGTTCTCCGAACTGTTGCCCGAGGTGATGCTGGGTGTCGACGGCGCGGCGTTCGCCCAGATCGCCGCGGCCGCCTTCACGCCGCGACCGGTGCCGACGGTGGCCACCGACCACATCCACTACTCCCGCGTTTCGGTGCCTGAGCAGGCCGAGATCATGCTGGGGTTCCTCAGGCGCCGCGGGATGGGCGAGTGGGCGAGTTTCACCGAGTTGGTGGCCGACTGTGAGGTGCCCGTGCAGATCGTGGGGCGCTTCCTGGCGCTGCTCGAACTGTATCGGGCCAGAGCGGTAGCATTTGAGCAATCAGAAGCACTTGGTGTGCTCCAGGTTTCGTGGACCGGAGACAACCCGACAAGCCAAGAATTGCAGGTGGACGACGAGTCGGCGGAAGAACGGGATCAGCCATGACCGACGAGGTTCCCGCAGGCCTCGACCTCGACGACACCGCCGCCGTTGCCGAATTCGCCTCTCCTGAGCTCAGCGACGACGAACTCGGCCGGGTGCTCGAGGCGTTGCTCCTGGTGGTCGACACCCCCGCCACCATCGAACAGTTGTCTTCGGCGACCGACCAGCCCGGTGCCCGGATCGCGATCCGGCTGCGCGAGATGGCCGACGAGCTGGCCGCCCGTGACAGCGGCATCGACCTGCGGGAAGCGGCCGGTGGGTGGCGGATGTACACCCGGGCGCGGTACGCGCCGTATGTCGAGCGGTTGCTGCTCGACGGGGCCAGGTCCAAGCTCACCCGGGCCGCGCTGGAAACGCTGGCCGTGGTGGCCTACCGGCAGCCGGTCACCCGGGCACGGGTCAGCGCGGTGCGCGGGGTCAACGTCGACGCGGTGATGCGCACGCTGCTGGCCCGCGGTCTGATCACCGAGGCGGGCACCGACGCCGACAGTGGCGCCGTGACGTTCGCCACCACGGAACTGTTCCTGGAGCGGTTGGGGTTGTCCTCACTGGCTGATCTGCCCGATATCGCGCCGTTGTTGCCTGATGTCGACGTGATCGACGACATCAGTGAGACGCTGGACTCCGAGCCGCGTTTCATGAAACTCAATCCGGCGGCCACCCTCGAGGTGCCGCCGGCTATCGAAATGGACGAGGACTGACATGGCCCCCTCACATTCCGACGACGGCGTACGCCTGCAGAAGGTGTTGTCCCAAGCCGGGATTGCTTCGCGACGGGTCGCGGAGCGGATGATCACCGACGGCCGCGTCGAAGTCGACGGGCAGATAGTCACCGAGCTCGGCACCCGGGTGGACCCCGCCGAGGCGGTGATCCGCGTCGACGGCGTCCGCGTCCAGCTCGACGACGAGATGATGTATCTGGCGCTGAACAAGCCGATCGGCATGTACTCGACGATGTCCGATGAGCTGGGCCGGCCCTGTATCGGTGACGTCATCGAGCACCGTGTCCGCGGGAACAAGAAGCTGTTCCACGTCGGGCGCCTCGACGCCGATACCGAGGGTCTGATCCTGCTGACCAACGACGGTGAACTGGCGCACCGGTTGACCCACCCGTCCTACGAGGTGCCCAAGACGTATCTGGCCACCGTCACCGGCAAGGTGCCCAAGGGGCTGGGGAACACCTTGCGGGAGGGTGTCGAGCTCGACGACGGTCCGGCCAGCGTCGACGACTTCGCGCTGGTCGACACGATCCCGGGCAAGTCGCTGGTGCGGGTGACCCTGCATGAAGGACGTAACCGGATCGTGCGCCGGCTGCTCGAGCACGTCGGTTTCCCGGTGGAGGCCCTGGTGCGGACCGCGATCGGTGACGTGACCCTGGGGGAGCAGAAGATCGAGACCATTCGGGTGCTGACCCGCAAGGAAGTTGGCGAGTTGTACAAGGCGGTAGGCCTGTGAGCAGAGCGAGCGGATGGAGCGCAGCGACTGACGGGAGTGATGCGAACGATCGGGGTCCTGTGAGCAGAGCGAGCGGATGGAGCGCAGCGACTGACGGGAGTGATGCGAACGATCGGGGTCCTGTGAGTAGAGCGAGTGACGGCTTGGTCGTCGCGATCGACGGGCCCGCGGGTACCGGAAAGTCTTCTGTGTCACGCGGTTTGGCGCGCGCTCTGGGAGCGCGCTACCTGGACACCGGGGCGATGTATCGCATCGTGACCCTGGGCGTGCTGCGCGCCGGTGTGTCCCTGGACGACCCCGCCGCTATCGCCGCGGTGGAGGTGCCGGTGTCGGTGGGCTATGACCCCGACGAGGATCGGGCCTACCTCGCCGACGAAGACGTCTCCGCCGAAATTCGTGGTGATCAGGTGACGGGCGCGGTGTCGGCGGTGTCCGCGGTGCCCCAGGTGCGGACACGGTTGGTGGCGCTGCAGCGTGACCTGGCCTCCGGTGCGGGCAATGTGGTGGTCGAGGGCCGCGATATCGGCACCGTCGTGCTGCCGAATGCCGACATCAAGATCTTCTTGACCGCGTCCGCGGAGACCCGTGCGCGCCGCCGCAACGATCAGAACGTCGCCGCCGGCGCCGCCGACGATTACGAGGGAGTGCTGGCCGATGTGCGCCGCCGTGATCACCTCGACTCCACAAGGGCGACGTCGCCGTTGCGCGCCGCCGAGGACGCACTGGTGGTCGACACCAGCGACATGACACAGAACGAGGTCGTCGCACACCTTCTTGACCTCGTGCACGAAAGCGTTGGTGTGACACGATGACCGAGAACGACGCCTCCCCTTCCGGGCCGGAACTGGCCGGAGACGGCACCTGGAGCGACGAAAGTGATTGGGAGGCAATCGACTCCGAATACGCCGAGGAGCTTGAGGAGTTCACCGGGCCGCCTCCGGTGGTCGCGGTGGTGGGCCGGCCCAACGTGGGCAAGTCCACCCTGGTGAACCGCATCCTGGGCCGTCGCGAGGCCGTCGTGCAGGATCTGCCCGGTGTCACCCGCGACAGGGTGTCCTACGACGCGTTGTGGACCGGACGCAAATTCGTCGTCCAGGACACCGGCGGGTGGGAGCCCGACGCCAAGGGACTGCAGCAGCTGGTCGCCGAGCAGGCGTCGGTGGCGATGCGCACTGCCGATGTCATCATCTTGGTGGTCGACTCGATTGTCGGCGCCACCTCCGGTGACGAGGCGGCGGCCAAGATCCTGCGCCGCTCCGGTAAGCCGGTGTTCCTGGCCGCCAACAAGATCGACGGTGAAAGGCAGGAGCCCGAAGCCGCGGCGTTGTGGTCACTCGGGCTGGGGGAGCCGTTCCCCGTCAGCGCGATGCACGGTCGCGGGGTGGCAGACCTGCTGGACAAGGTGCTCGAGGTGATGCCCGCGGTCTCCGAGGTGGCGTCCTCCCAGGGTGGCGGACCCCGCCGGGTGGCGCTCGTCGGCAAGCCCAATGTCGGCAAGAGCTCGTTGCTGAACCGGTTGGCCGGTGACCAGCGCTCCGTTGTGCACGATGTCGCGGGTACCACCGTCGACCCAGTGGACTCGTTGATCGAATTGGGCGGCAAGACTTGGCGTTTCGTCGACACCGCCGGGTTACGCCGCAAAGTGGGGCAGGCCAGTGGTCACGAGTTCTACGCCTCGGTGCGCACGCACGGCGCCATCGATGCCGCGGAGGTGGCGATCATCTTGATCGACGCGTCGCAACCGGTCACCGAACAGGACCAGCGGATCCTGTCGATGGTGATCGAATCCGGCCGCGCCGTGGTGCTCGCGTTCAACAAGTGGGACCTGGTGGACGAGGACCGCCGCTACCTGCTCGAGCGGGAGATCGATCTGGACCTGGCGCAGGTGCAGTGGGCACCGCGGGTCAACATCTCGGCGATGACCGGGCGCGCGGTGCAGAAACTGGTGCCGGCGCTGGAGACGTCGCTGGCGTCGTGGGACCGGCGCATCACCACCGGCCAGCTGAACACGTTCCTCAAAGAGGTCATCGCGGCCACCCCGCCGCCGGTGCGCGGTGGCAAGCAGCCGCGCGTGCTGTTCGCCACCCAGGCCGCGTCGCGACCACCGACGTTCGTGTTGTTCACCACCGGATTCCTGGAAGCGGGCTACCGACGGTTCCTGGAACGGCGGCTGCGCGAGACGTTCGGGTTCGAGGGCAGCCCCATCCGCATCAACGTGCGGATGCGGGAGAAGCGGGGCGCGCGCTCGCGGTGACGCGGCCTCGATAGGGTTGCCCGAGTGTCCGTCACTCACATGATCCTGATCGCGTTGGCCGGTGTGGGTGCAGGAGCCATCAACGCGATCGTCGGATCCGGCACCTTGATCACCTTCCCCACCTTGGTGGCTCTCGGGTTCCCGCCGGTGACCGCCACGATGTCGAATGCGGTGGGTCTGGTCGCGGGCGGCGTGTCCGGAACCTGGGGTTACCGGCGGGAGCTGCGCGGCCAGGGCAAGCGGCTGCGCTGGCAGATTCCGGCGTCGTTCCTGGGTGCCGCCGTGGGCGCCTGGTTGCTGCTGCACCTGCCGGAGAAGGTCTTCATCCAGGTTGTTCCGGTGCTTCTGGTGGCGGCGCTGCTGCTGGTGGTGTTCGGCCCCCGGATCCAGGGCTGGGCGCGTCGCCGCGCCGAGCAGTCCGGGAAATCGCTCGAGCATGTGTCGCGGAGAAAGATGGCGGCCCTGGTGCTCGGCACGTTCGCGGTGGGCATCTACGGCGGGTATTTCACCGCGGCCCAGGGCATTCTGCTGATCGGCATCATGGGTGCGCTGCTGCCGGAGTCCGTGCAGCGGATGAACGCCGCCAAGAACCTGCTGTCGCTGGTGGTGAATGTCGTCGCCGCCGTCGCCTACACCGTGGTGGCTTTCGACCGGATCAGCTGGCTGGCGGTGGGGCTGATCGCGGTCGGCTCGTTGATCGGTGGTTTCCTCGGCGCGCATTACGGACGGCGGCTCTCACCGGGTGTGCTGCGCGCGGTGATCGTGGTGGTGGGTCTGATCGGGCTCTGGCGGCTGCTGGCCGTCTGACAGGCACGTTGGGGCGGGGTGCCTCCAAGCGCTCAACGGCGCGTGTGTTCAAGTCAGACCCGAAGGCCGACACAACAGGGGTCACCCCGCCAATTCGAGCGTGGCACTGTTGAAGGCCGAGTACAAGACCTAGTTTCGGCTAGAACTGTCGGCGCGCTGATTCCTGCTCCACGACGGCCTCCAGATCGCTGAGCCGGTCCATCGACGACACCGCACGACGGGTGCGGTTGTTGTTGGCCAGCCTGTCCCGGTGGCGGTGCACGAAGGCCCAGTAGCCGGCGGTGAACGGGCACGCATCGTCTCCGAGGCGCTTCTTCGGGTCGTAGGCACAGTCGCCGCAGTGGTCGCTCATCTTGTTGATGTAGGCCCCGCCGGAGGCGTAGGGCTTGGTGGCCAGGCGTCCGCCGTCGGCGTGCTGACTCATGCCGACGACGTTGGTGGGCATCACCCACCGGAAACCGTCGACGTAGGTGGTGGCGAACCACTCGGTGAGCTCAGCCGGCTCATAACCGCGCTGCAACGCATGGTTGCCCAGCACCATGAGCCGCTGGATGTGGTGGGTCCAGCCGCGGTCGCGCACACCCATCAGCGCATGGCGCAGGCACTCGGCGGTCACCGCGTCGGCGTCGAGGTCGGCCCACCACTTCGGCAGGGCGGTCTGCGCGTTCAGGGCGTTGCTGGAGCGGGTGTAGTCCGGGCCGAAATGCCAGTACAGGTGCCACATGTATTCGCGCCAGCCCAGGATCTGGCGGATGAAGCCCTCCACCGCCGACAGCGGGGCCGCCTTGTCGCGGTAGGCCTGTTCGGCGGCGTGTACGGCGTCCAGCGGGTGCAGCACACCCAAGTTGAGCGGCACCGACAGCAGCGAGTGCGACATGGCCCAGTCCTGGCTCATGATCGCGTCCTCGTAGCGGCCGAATTCGGGCAGGCGGTGTTCGATGAAACGGTCCAGTGCACGTTTGGCTTCGGCTGGGGTGACCGCGAACAGCCGGGGTCCGTCGGCGCCCACGGTGTCCAGGTTCATGGCGTCGAGATCCGCGCGGACTTGAGCGTCGATATCGTCCTCGCGCGGCTGATACGGCTTGGGAACGTCGAGAGTCTTCTGTTTCTTGGGTGGGGGTTCGCGGTTGTCGTGGTCGTAGTTCCAGGTCCCGCCCTCGGGTTCGGAACCGCGCATCAGGATGTCGAAGCGACGGCGTTGGTCGCGGTAGAAGTCCTCCATCCGGAAGCGGTTGCGGTTGCCGGCCCACTGCTCGAAGTCCTTGCGCGGCAACGCGAAGGTGGGGGTGGGCAGCACGTCGGCGACCAGCCCCTGCTTGTGGAGCCGGTGCACGAACTTCTCCGCGGCGTGCGAGGTGGGCTGGTGCACCAGCACCGGGCGGTCGAACTGCTCGAGCGCATCGGTGTAGGTGTCCGCCTGGATCAGGGTCGAACGCTCGCCGAGGTCGCGGTGAGCGTGCCGGAGCGCCGAGAGCACGATGTGCAGCTTCTGGCGGTGGTAGCGACGTTTGGCCAGTGCCGAATGCGCCTCGACCAGCAGCACCTCGCGGTGAGCGTGCTCTCCGCCGTAGACCGCCGGGCCCAGCTGATCGGCGAACAGCCACAGGGGAGTGTCGTCTCTGCTCACCTCACCGGTATGCCCCGAATCTCGGTCGACCTCGCGGTTTCAGTTCCGGGGTCACGCTGATGTAAGCTTTCGACCGCTGCCGGCGATCCCGGCAGCGCCGCGGGCTGTGGCGCAGCTTGGTAGCGCACTTGACTGGGGGTCAAGTGGTCGCAGGTTCAAATCCTGTCAGCCCGACCAAGGAAGTAGTAGGTCAGAGGCGGTTTCGGAGAGATCCGGAGCCGCCTCTATTTCGTTGAAATGATCTCGGGATGGCAGCGGTGATCAGAAGTCCTGCCGCCCCGAGCAGCCTGCCAAGGGATCCACCTCCGACCGCGTCGAATCCGAGGTAGGCCCGTACACGTCGCCGGTGACGGCGATCGACGAGTGGCCGAGCAGGTCGGCCATCCGGCTTAGCTGTCTGACGGCTTCCGACGGTCGCCCTCACGCACGGCGAGACAGAGCATCGCGGTGCATTTGTCGACTGTAGTGAGGGGTGCGCCCGGGAGACACCTGCGCCCGCTAACGCTGCTGATGCAACTTGACGCACTGTGTCATAACCGAGTGCCGCTGGCACATTCTGCCTAGCATCAGGAAGGAGTGTCCAGGAGGCGGCGCTCAGCCAACAGGCACGGGTCTCCGGTTGCGGAAGGACCCCAACCATGACCGACGCCCAGCACAAAGACTCCGTGCGCCGCGACATCCTGCCGATTCCGGACATCGGGCACGTCGGTTTGACGACATACGACGCCAAAGACCCCGACACCAGCTATCCGCCGATCAGGGATGTACGACCGCCGGAGGGCGCTCCCAATGTTGTCGTCATACTGATCGACGATGTGGGCTACGGGGCAACCAGCGCCTTCGGCGGCCCCTGCGCGACACCCAATTTCGACAAGCTTGCCTCGGGTGGTTTGCAGTACACGCGATTTCACACGACTGCGCTGTGCTCGCCGACGCGGCAGGCGCTGCTGACGGGCCGCAACCATCACTCGGTCGGCATGGGCAATATCACCGAAACCGCAACTGCTGCTCCCGGCTACACCTCGGTGTTGCCGAACACCAAGGCACCGTTGCCGTTGACGTTGAAGCTGAATGGTTACTCGACCGCGCAGTTCGGCAAGTGCCATGAGGTTCCGGTCTGGCAGACCAGCCCGGCAGGCCCGTTCACCGCATGGCCGACCGGTGGCGGCGGTTTCGAGTATTTCTACGGGTTCATCGGCGGCGAGAACAACCAGTGGGACCCGGCCCTATACGAGGGCACCACGCCGATCGAACCGCCGAAGACCCCGGCGGAGGGCTATCACCTCACCGAGGACCTGGCCGACAAGGCGATCAACTGGGTGCGTCAGCAGAAGGCGCTGCTTCCGGACAAGCCGTTCTTCATGTACTTCGCGCCAGGGGCCACCCACGCGCCGCATCAGGTGCCAAGGGAGTGGATCGAGAAGTACAAGGGCAAGTTCGCGCATGGGTGGGACAAGCAACGCGAGATCACCTTTGAGCGGCAGAAGGAACTGGGCGTCATCCCCCCGGATGCAGTGCTGACGCCGCGGCATGCGGAGATCCCGGCGTGGGACGACATGGATCCGGCGCTCAAACCGGCTTTGGAGCGCGAGATGGAGGTGTACGCCGCGTTCCTGGAGCACACCGACCACCACGTCGGGCGACTGCTCGATGCGCTCGGCCCGGTGCTCGACGACACGCTGGTCTACGTCATCATCGGTGACAACGGTGCCTCGGCGGAGGGCACCTTGCACGGCGCGTTCAACGAGATGGCCAACTTCAATGGCATGGCGGACCTGGAGACTCCTGAGTTCCTGTTGTCGAAGCTCGACGAGTTCGGCGGTGAAAACTCGTACGGTCACTACGCCGTCGGCTGGGCTTGGGCGATGGATACGCCCTATCAGTGGACCAAACAGGTCGCCTCGCACTGGGGTGGCACCCGCAACGGCACAATTGTGCACTGGCCAAAGGGCATTGAGGCCAAGGGCGGTAAGCGAGGTCAATTCAGCCATGTCATCGACGTCGCGCCCACGGTGTTGGAGGCCGCAGGAATACCTGCACCCACGATGGTCAACGGGGTGACGCAGAGCCCCTATGAGGGCACCAGCATGCTGTACAGCTTCAACGACGCCGATGCCCCGGAGCGGCACGAGACGCAATACTTCGAGATGTTCTGCAACCGCGGCATTTACCACAAGGGCTGGAGCGCGGTGACCAAGCACCGCACGCCTTGGGAGATGGCTTCGGCGGTCATGCCAGCCTTCGATGACGACGTGTGGGAGCTCTACGACGGCAATACCGACTGGACGCAATCGAAGGATCTCTCCAAAGAAAATCCGGACAAGCTGCATGAGCTACAGCGGCTTTGGTTGATCGAAGCGGTGAAGTACAACGTGCTGCCGCTGGATGACCGACAGGCCGAACGGTTCATCCCCGAGGTGGCCGGGCGGCCCACCCTGATCAAGGGCAACTCACAACTGCTGTTCGGAGGTATGGGGCGGCTCTCGGAGAACTGCGTCCTCGACATCAAGAACAAGTCATGGGCCGTTACCGCAGAGGTTGAGGTGCCACCCGCCGGCGCTGAGGGAGTGATCATTGTCCAGGGTGGCCGGTTCGGCGGCTGGAGTCTTTACGCAAAGGGTGGCCGCGCCACCTTCTACTACAACGTGCTCGGCATCACGTCGTACCGCGTCGACGCAACAGAGCCGATCCGGACCGGCACCTCGCAGGTGCGGATGGAGTTCACCTACGACGGCGGCGGCAGGGGAAAGGGCGGCACCGCCACCCTCTACTACGACGGCAACGAGGTCGGCACGGGCCGTATCGATCAAACCCAGGGGGTCGTCTTCTCAGCAGATGAAACGACTGACGTCGGACGCGAGACCGGAACCACGGTCAGCCCCGACTACACCGCTCATTCCAGCAGGTTCACCGGCGAGATCAACTGGGCGCGTATCGACCTCGGCGAGGATGCCAAGGACGCCGATCACTACATCGACCCCGACGAACGTTTCCGGGTAGCGATGGCGCGTCAGTAGTTGACGAGTCCCTCTCATTCACTGACCCTTGTCGCATCCGTCTCATCACCTGGATTCTCACAACCGGCCCGAGGACGGGTTGTGACATCGCCAAGATGCTCAGCGTTTCCCGTGCCACTGTGTCGTCCGGCTTCACGCTCGCGATCACGTCGTTGTCGGTGACATCGCTCCTGTCTGCAGTCCGGACGTCGAGGCTCAAAGATGTCGAAGAGATGCGCCCGCGTGCTCGACGACTCCCGTTCGGACTCAGTCTCTGATCCATGAGGAACGGGTGCGATCCAGCGGGGGAGCCTGCGCAGGCTCCGTCATCGCGACGTCATCACGACGTCATCTCCGTGAGCAACTCCGTCAGTGGCGCGGTGGCCAGGCCGATCGCGCCGTCGGAGATCCCGTAGGGGATCACCAGCGTATCGGCGTGCACCAGCGCGCCGCATGAGTACACGACGTTGGGCACATAACCGTTCTGTTCGTCGGGGCTGGGCCGCAGCAGGGGCCGTCGGAGCCGGCCCAGCATCCGGGCCGGATCGTCGAGGTCGAGCAGAATAGCCCCGATGCTGTAGGTGCGCATCGGCCCCACCCCGTGGGTGAGCACCAGCCAGCCGGCCTCGGTTTCGATTGGCGGGCCGCAGTTTCCGAGCTGAAGTGCCTCCCACGGCTCAGTCGGTTGCTGACAGGGTGACGCACTGGTCCAGACGGCCAGATGGTGACTCGAGGCGAAGGTGTTGGTTTCGCGGTCCGATCGCGACATGGCGGCGTACCGGCCGCCGACGCGCCGGGGAAAAAGCGCCAGGCCCTTGTTGGCCGCGGCTTTGCCGACGAGCGGCCTGGAGGTGAAGGACCGGAAGTCCGTGGTCTCGAGCAACTGTTGGCTGATGACGGATCCGCTGTAGGCGGTGTAGGTGGCGTAGTAAGTGACTGCGCCGTCGTCGTCGACGAAGCGCACGAACCGCGCGTCCTCCATGCCGGCGTGCTCGGCTGCCATGGCCGGAAACAGCACGCGCTCGGACAAGCTTGTCTCGCTGGCGAATTCGACAGCATAGAAGCGGTCGGCAATCGTGCGAAACAGCCCGGCCGCGCGTTCACCATGCCCGCGGGTGCTCAGGTGCGCACGCAGGTTGTCGAGCCGCTCCTCGAGGTCGGCTCGCGTGAAGCGGTCGCCGAGTGAGTCGAACACGTATTCCGCGGACTCGCCGATATTGGAGATTCGGCTGAGTTCGCCGCGGAACACCGCCGCGTCGAGCAGCGCGTCATGGACACGTCCCGTCGCGGCCAAGGGCGGTGATTCGTCGATCGTGGGTCGGCCCGCAGCGTCGATGACACCGGTGCGGAATCCGATCGACGACCGGTGGCCCTCGCCGATTCCCCGCACGCTCATCACGATGCGCAGGCTTCCCGGCGCTGTATCGGCCTGATCGGGGTGAGCGACAATGCTCGGGTTGCACAGGGCGGCTCCCTCGATGGCGTACTCGCTCGTGAAAGTCGCTCCTATCAACAACATTCGCGCGTCAGACAGGTGCTGGTCGGGGCTCAGCCGGTCGGCGAGCTCACGGGCGTGCCGCCGGAACGTCCCGGCCAGATCACGGTGCCGGCCGTCGAAGCGGACGATCACGTCGTCGAGGGAGGACTGAACGTCGTCGTCGGACAGGGCCAGGACACGCTTGAGCACGATTCCCGCCCGGGACTCCTGGTCCTCGAAGCCTTCCTGGCCCGGCACAAAAAGTCGGGTGATGACACGCGCGGGATCAGCGACGAGCTTCTGCGGGCTGCGCGTGATCAAGCCCTCTTGTACGCAAGTCACTGTGACACAGCGGAGAATCGACGCGCCTGCTGAAAGGTGGATATCACGGCGAGCGTCGACTCCGCGCCCTGGTTGAGATTCACCCCGTCAGCACGCAGACCGTCGAAGCCGCCGCCGGTCTGCGGGTCCCACATGACCTGGCCGGCGTCGTTGTCGCCCAGGAACCACGCAGCACAGGAGTGAATGGCTTTGGGCCAGAGCGGCCTGGGGTCCACGGCGGCCGCCCGCGCGCATGCGTCGGCAAGTGAGGCGATCTCGATCGGCTGCTGGTCGAACGCGGGCCTGGTATCACGGGGTCCGCGTCCCCCGGCGGGGGTGG
Organism: Mycobacterium sp. Soil_C_30; assembly: GCF_057656995.1. Classification (NCBI taxonomy): domain Bacteria; kingdom Bacillati; phylum Actinomycetota; class Actinomycetes; order Mycobacteriales; family Mycobacteriaceae; genus Mycobacterium; species Mycobacterium sp. Soil_C_30. The sequence goes on from NZ_JBDGJH010000018.1 coordinate 30,547, forward strand.
GCGAGAAGTGACCGCCCGCGGTCTCAGCGTCGAGCAACCACTCGAGCAGTTCCAGGCCATGTTGAGTCAGCGATGAATTGTCCAGCGCGACGCCCGTGGCGATCATCGCCTCGGGCAGCACGGCGTTGGCGTAGGCCAGGCGGGTCTCGGGCCAGGGCCAGTCACGGTCGCCGGTGGGTCCGGCGACGGAGGCGGCGTAGTCGGTCAGCAGTGCCAGCGCCGACGGCCGGCCGGGCTCGACACTGACGAGTTCGGCCGCCCCGATCGCGGCGAAGGCCATCGCCCGCGGGTGCGGGGATCTGACCGCGGCGGCCCGGTCGAACTGAGTTGCTGCCAGCCGGCGAACCATGTTGACGTCGCTGTACGCCGCGGCCGTCCCGAGAGCCCAGAGGCAGCGACCCCACGGGTCGTCGGTATTGGGCTGATCGGTCCAGTTTCCGGCCGCGTCCATCCGGTTGCGGCAGCCCCCGCTGTAGGACTGCGCCTCGTTCAAGAAGGTCAGTGCCTTACCGGCCAGACCGTTCAACACACCCGGCGTTTCGGGCTCCCGGGTGGTGACAATGAGAACCCTGGCCATGTCGTCGGTGCAGTATCCGTGCTCACGGCGGCGTTCGCCGAACACCGCATGCTCGAACGTGCCGCGGTGGTCCGTCATCGCGAGGAGATGCCCGAAGACCGGGTGGGGTGCGATGCCCGTCGCGGCGCTCACACTCCGGCCGAGCGTGCAGCGACGAGCCGTTTGGCCACAGTGAGGTACGCGTCGGCCACAACCGGCCACGCCATGGTCGGTGCCAACCCGCGGGCCTCCGATGCCATGGAACCTGCCGCGCGCGGGTCCATCAAGACCCGGCGGAGTGCGCCTGCCAGTGCACCGGGGTCGTCGTGCGGGACGACGAGCCCCGCACCGGTACCGAGCAACTCGACGGCGTGGGGAAAGGCCGTAGCGACGATGGGCCGACCGGTTGCGACGGAATCGACCAGCACGCCGGACGTGACCTGCTCTGTTGAGTCATAAGGCAGCACCACGACGCTGGCCTGCAGAATGAGCATGGACAGCTCAGCGGGACTGCGGTACCGGGGGTCGAAGGACACTGCATCGGCGACGCCGAGGCGCTGCGCCCTGGCAAGGCACGCGTCACGATAGGCCTCGCCTTCGGCGGCCAGCACCTTGGGATGGGTCCGACCGGCGATGACATAACGCGGATTGCCCGGAAGCGACTTGAGCATGGGCATGGCGTCGATGACGCGCTCGAGGCCCTTGCCCGGGCCGATGAGGCCCCACGTCAAGATGATCGGGCGGGCGCAGCGTTTCAGTGCGGCGGTCGCCGGAAGCGCGGCGCCGTGGGGAATCGTGGTGACCTTGTGACGCTGGGCAGGGTAGGCCTCGCGCAGCCGGCGCCGGGCCGTATCCGACATGACGACGATCTGGTCGGCCAGTGCAACGACCCGTCCGAGCACCCGAAGTTGTTCAGGTGTAGGAGCTTTGAGCACGGTGTGGGCAACCACGACCGACGGGACCCGCAGGCGCTCCATGATCTCGATGACTTCGTCGCCGTCGGGACCGCCGTAGATGCCGTACTCGTGCTGGATGATGGCGATGTCACTTCGGTTCAGCAGCTCGGCTGTTTGTGCTATCGACGACGGTGAACCGTTGACGAGCTCCCCGACGACGTTGTTGCGCGTGGAGACCTCGTCGTCGGCGATGCGCACCACGCTGACCGCGGCGCCCTTGGCTGCCAATCCGTCGGACAGGGCCGCGCTGAAGGTCGCGATACCGCACGGAGTCGGCGGATGCGTGCTGAGGATGCCAAAGCTCGGCATATATGGAAAATGTTGCACCCCAAAAGGAGCGAACAGCGGCTGAATCAATGATGGAGCATTCAAGATAATCCCGACTGAGCGGTCAAGCGATGAATCCGGCGTGAGCGGATGCTCGACAGACCAGTGTCAGAAAACTGAACCATTTTCCGGATGGACTGGCAGTGCCAGCACCCTCGACACTACACCCCTGCGGGGCTCGAGCGCGCGGGTCGAGAGACTTGTCACTCGCTGGACGGCTGAATCAGGTACGTGCTCGGTGCTCTGGAGGCAGCTGCGGTGAGGCCCAGGACATCGCGCTCCCGAGCTGGCAAACAGAGGTGACGTTTCGCCTCAAATATGCAGTGCCGCAGTCTTATTCGCCGATGTAAGCGCGCCCGTGGTCATTGCTGGGTCCATCGGCAGGCGGCGCCCACTCCGGCCTAGTCATGAAACGCCGCCGGGATGATCGGGTTACGTTCGACGCTTCCGGTTCGGCTGATCGTGTCGAACCGCAGCGTCAACGCGTGCTTCGCAAACACTGTGATGCCTAGGCAGGGGTGGCCGGCTATGCCGCCCAGGTGCATCGTTTGTGCCAGTCGGCGTGCCGGCGAGATCGAGAAAACTTCAAGATCGTAAGCGGGCAAAGTCTTCGTTTCACAGATATGGGGACACGGCGAAATTGTGGGCCGAAAGGTTTGAGAAAGTTCGCAGCCGTCCTCCAGATGCGTGAAACACTGCCCCATATGAGAGGCAGCCCTTTGCGGAACATGGACCGATTCGGCGCGGCTGCGGTGTACCGGATTGGATCTACCGCGACCTATAAGAAGATTTTCCGGTATTGGTATCCGTTCATGACCCGTAGGCTCGTGGACAACGAGGACGTTTTTTTCCTGAACTGGGGCTACGAAGAGGACCCGCCTTTGGGTCTACCGCTCGAGGATTCCGATGAGACCGACCGGTACCACATCCAGCTCTACCATCAGACTGCCAGCCAGGTCGATCTGAGCGGCAAGGAGGTGCTGGAGGTCAGCTGCGGACATGGCGGCGGAGCGTCCTTCGTGGTGCGGACACTGAAACCCGTTGCCTACGTGGGGCTGGACTTCAACGCTTCGGCCATAGAATATTGCCGCAAGCGACACCGACTACCCGGCCTGACGTTCGTTCAGGGCGACGCCCAGAACTTGCCGTTTCCGGACGAATCGTTCGACGCGGTGATAAACGTCGAGGCTTCCCATATCTACCCGGACTTCGACGCTTTCGTGGCCGAGGTGGCGCGCGTCCTGCGCCCCGGTGGGCACTTTCTGCACGCCGATTTCCGTAACCGTGACAATTTCGACAGCTGGGAATCGGGGTTGAATCGGCCTCCGCTGCGTCTTATTTCTAAAAAGATCATCAGCGACGAGGTGCTGCGTGGCTTGCGTTTGAATTCACCCCGCTCGAGTGAACTGATCGATCGCTATTCGCCGCCGTTGTTGCGCCGCTTCGGCCGTGAATTCGCGGTGGTGGACGGCTCGATGTTCTACAAGGACCTCGAGCGTGGCGAGCTCTCTTACCGGATCTACTGCTTGACGAAGAGTGGGGCTGGGAACTGAGCATGAAGGCGCACTCAGCAAACTAGCGCACAACGGGGCTGCCGCCGCCTCCAATGTCGCCGGGGGTCGAGGCAGCTGCGGCCGTTTCTCTGATGGTTCCCGTCAGCGCATTCAGCGGGGAGACAGGTGCGACTCGCGGCTTTCGAATCGGCCTGAATCGAACCGGTGGTCGTATCGGTTGATGCAGCGAGGATCAGGGTGCGGGCCGGCCCCTCAGCCACGCCACCTCGGGATTGAGGAAGCCAGCGATGTGCTGCATCGACTTAGACCGAGGGCCGGCCCTCATTCAAGGTATCACCTGTTCACATGAACCGTCAGACAGATCGCATAAGGTGGCCATCAGGTCGCTGACGTCGCACAGCATCGCGTGCGCAGCGGCCGCAGCCCGCACCTGGGCCGCGCGATAACTGAACACCAGAAAGGAAGCCGCCATGGCTGAATACACGCTGCCGGACCTGGATTACGACTACGGCGCCCTCGAGCCGCACATCTCCGGGCAGATCAACGAACTCCATCACAGCAAGCATCACGCCACCTATGTCAAAGGGCTCAACGACGCGGTCGCCAAACTCGAGGAAGCGCGCGCGAAGGGTGACCACGGGGCGATCTTCCTCAACGAGAAGAACCTTGCCTTCCATCTCGGCGGTCACGTCAACCACTCGATCTGGTGGAAGAACCTCTCACCCAACGGCGGGGACAAGCCCACTGGTGACCTGGGCGCGGCCATCGATGACCAGTTCGGCTCGTTCGACAAATTCCAAGCCCAGTTCACCGCCGCCGCCAATGGTCTGCAGGGTTCGGGTTGGGCGGTCCTGGGCTACGACACCCTCGGGCAGCGGCTGCTGACCTTTCAGCTGTACGACCAGCAGGCCAATGTTCCCCTGGGGATCATCCCGTTGCTGCAGGTCGACATGTGGGAGCACGCGTTCTACTTGCAGTACAAGAACGTCAAAGCCGATTACGTCAAAGCGTTCTGGAACGTCGTGAATTGGGAGGACGTCCAGAACCGCTACGCCGCGGCCACCACCAAAGCTCAAGGACTCATCTTCTAGCGTCGCCGGAAACCCGACGCACCGGAGTCGCGTCGAAGGGCTCCGACTCCGGTGCGTACCGTCCGATGAAGCGGGGACCGTCAGCCGCCGACGCGCCACAGGGCCGCCGGTGAACGCGCAATGGCCGCCGTATGTCGATTGAACAATCTGCCCGGCGATTCGCTATTGCCGTGTGCCCGGCGGACGGTATGAATCAGCGGTGAGCAACCACCACGTGAATCTGACTCCCCAGGAAACCTCGTTGATCGCCGAGAGTCATCCGGAAGCCCTTGCGCACATTGACGATAAACAGCTCAAGGAATTGCAGATCCGGCTGCGGACCGCGCGCGAAAAGAACTTCAGCTTGCTGCGACGCCAAGGCGCAGCCCGGGTGGAGGCCGAGGGAGCCCGGGGCGCCGCCCAGCCGGCCAACGAGAAGCGCAGCGAAAAGGTCGAGGTCTTCGACGAGGCGCTGGCTCGGGTGCATCAACGCCTCGAAGAGCGCAGGCCCGCTGAGTGATCCGCTACGCGGATTCTGCTGCGGCTGCGCTTCGGAGCTGGACGGCGTGGTCAATGCTCGGCGCGGCGGCTCCGGGCCCGTCGTACCGCTTCCTCGACGACTTGTTGGGCAACCTGGGCGAGTTTGCGGTGCTCGTTCTGGCTGGCGGTCCGCAGCTTGTCGAATGCCTCGGATGCGGTACAGCCGCTGCGGCTCATCACGATGCCGATGGCCTGATCGATCACCGCGCGACTGGTCAGCGCTGTGCTCAGATTGGCTGACAGACGGCGCGTTTCATCCAGCTGATAGGCATTGTGGACGGATATTCCGGCCGGGATCGCAAACAGCTCACCCAGTTCGCCGGCGCGGTCGTCAAAAGCGTCCTTGGGGTGGGCGTACACATTCAGGACACCGATGACAGCCCCCGCGCCCCGCAGCGGCAGCGACAGCACGCTGTGGACCCGGAGTCGGCCCACGCGAGGCCCGAAGCGGGGCCACTCGCTGTCGCCGCTCAACGATCCTGAGCGGACTGTGCGGCCTTCGGCGGCCGCGGTGATGCACGGACCCTGCCCGAGCCGGTACTGGATCTCGTCGACCTGCCGTACGAACTCGGAGCTGGCCACCACGGTGTGGGCCTTGCCGTCACGTACCAGGGTCAGTCCGGCGCCTTCCGCGCCCGGAATCGCCTTGGCCGCGAACTCAGCGACATGGGTCAACATTTCGGTCAGCCCGGCCGCGTCCAACGTCACCCGCGACAGCCCGGCGAGGCTCTCCCGCAGGTCGGCGTCGTCCTCTGCCGCTTGCAGTTGGGTGGTGGGATCCGAGATGGTGCCGTCGGAGGTCTCCAGCGTCGGATCGGATGGGTGGGTCATGGCGCCTTTCCGCCGCCAGTGAACACACGGGCGGATTCGAGAGAAGTCTATTCCCCGAGGCGGGGAACCGGTTCGGGTTCCGCATCGACAAGTCGTCTCCGCGGACGCGGCGTGACACCGCGAGAACGGTCCTCCGACCCGGTTCGCAGGACTCGGAGTGTTCGATTGTTTGAACTCAAAAATCTTCAACTGCAGTGCATTACGCAGACCCTCGGGTGCTGAGCGGGTCAAGCGCCAGAGGCCGGGGGGCGGCTGTTCTCCCCCTGCATATCGGCGAGGATGCTCTGGCGCGCTTCCCGATCGCTGATGAGGCTGCGCGAGACCTCGGTGAGGTGGTTGTCGTGGTCGCGCGCGTAGCGACGCAACATTTTGAAGGCATCCTCCACGGACACGTCGAAATGTTCTCGCAGAAATCCTTTGGCCTGCTCGATCACGATCCGGCTGGTCACCGCGGACTGGAGCTGGGGAAGAACCGACACCGGCGTGGGCGTGTGGTCCTGCAGGATCGCCACGCACGCAACATGCGCCAGGGTCTGGGCAACCAAGCGGTCGGCATCGTTGAGCGCACCGGTCATGCTGCCGAACAGCCCGAGCGCACCCAGCACCGTGCCGGCGGCCCGCATCGGAACGGCGTGCACCGAGGCAAATCCCGCGTCGGCGGCGGCTGCGACGAACTGCGGCCAGCGCTGCCGTTCGGCGGACAAGTCGGCCACCGTGATCGCCTCACCGGTGTTGTAGCAGTCCAGGCACGGTCCTTCGTCAGACTGCAGCTGGAACAGTTCGAGTTCGCGGGACTGCTCGGAGGTCGCCGCGATCAGGTGCAGATGCCGCCGTGGATCGGCCAACAGCAGCCCGGCCGCCTCGACGTCGAGGAGTTCGGCGCACCGCGACGTGAGGTCGGTGAGGAGGTCAACGACGTCGAAACCGTCGAACAGGCTGTCCACCAGTGATACGACCGCAGCCAGAACTCGGGTTTCCCGGGGGGTGTCAGTCATGATGAAATCCGTTCTGCGACCGTGGCCGCGTCATCTGACAGTAAGTGCTGGGCCGGCATCAGTGGGGGTCCAGGCGCAGTCGGCGTTCGAGGATGTCGCGGGCGACATCGGTGGCGCTGCGGCCGGTGGCGTAAGCGTGGGCACGCAACCGCACCAGTGCAGCCGGGGCATCGATGTTCAGCTGAGCCATCAACATGCCGGTGGCCTGGCTGACTTCGGCGCGGGTCAGGATGTTCAGCTCGGCCCACGCGTCACTGCCGGGGACGACGCCCTGGTCCAGGCTGGTGTCGAGGACGTCCAGAAGGGGGAGCTGCGCCAGCGCGGCAGCGCTCACCACCCCCATGACCTGGTCGCCGCTGAACACAGCAGGTTGGGCCTGAAACAGGTCGAGAGCGCCGACGTATTCGCCGGCCAGCACGATGGGCATGGCGTAGATACCGCGGATCTGGTGGGCCAGCATGGCCGGGCCGTACGCCGGCCAGCGGTTTTCGGCAGGGTCGGCGAGGTCGGCGACGATCACGGGGCCGCGGCGGGCCACGGCGTCCAAGCAGGGTCCCTCGCCGTAGGTGAACTGTTCCTCGTCGTATCTGCGTGCGTGCGGCGCGCTGGCGCCCAACGTGCCCACGTTGGCGCCGTCGAACACCAGGGATATCGCGGCCGCGTCGATACCCAGCAGACTCACACAGGCTTCGCACAGCCGGTCGGCGGCGCCGGGCCCGCGCCGGTCGCCCATGGCTGAGAGCAACCGGTCATCGATGGTGGACACCGTTATGGTCCCGCGGCGGTGAACAGCGGCTCGGGTGTTTGTTTTTCAGCTTTCATGATGTCCTCACCTCGCGTCGCGCGAGAACACCCGGCTGCGGGGTGACTACCCGATGCTTGCGTCCGGTGACCGGCCGGGCACCAGGACATGGTTCAACCGTACTCGCAGGGCCGGGGTCGAGGGGGCTGCGGCTCACCTTCGGCGGCGCCGGCCGGGGGATGCCGCTGCCGGGGGTCGCCCTGTCGGTGGTGAATCGGTCCGGAAGGGCGAGTCGGTGAATGGTGCGGATGGTCTGGAGATACTGGCCCAGCAGCGATCCGCTGGTGTAGGGCAAGCCGAACTTCTCGCACAGCGCCCGAACCCGGACGGCGATCTCGGCGTAGTGGTTGCTGGGCAGATCCGGGAAGAGGTGATGCTCGATCTGGTAGCACAGATTGCCGCTGGCGAACGCCATCAACGGGCCGGCGCTGAAGTTCGCGGTGCCCAACATCTGACGCAGGTACCACTCTGGCTTGCTTTCGTTGTCCACCACTGCCGCGCTGAATTTCTGTGCCCCGTCCGGGAAATGCCCGCAGAAGATGACGACGTACGCCCACAGGTTGCGCAGCACATTGGCAGCGACGTTCGCCCCGAGCGTGCGGCGCCACCTCGGCCCGCTCAGCGCCGGGAAAATCAGATAATCCTTGACCATCTGCCGGCCGATCTTCTTCACGACAGCGCGGGTCTGAGCCTTCTTCGCCGGTGCCGTGTCCACTCGGGTGTGCGCGGCGTGAACTCCGTGCAGCGCGATACCCCATTCGAATCCGATGGCCAGCAAGATGTTTCGCAGGGGTTGAAGCAGGAAACGGGGCTCCCACGGCTGGTCCCGGGTCATCCGCATCACACCGAAGCCGAGGTCGTCGTCCATGTCGATGACGTTGGTGAACACATGGTGCCGGAAGTTGTGCGAGTAACGCCACTGGGAGGACAGCCCCGCCATGTCCCATTCCCAAGTGGTGGAATGGATTTCGGGGTCATTCATCCAATCCCACTGGCCGTGGCCGACATTGTGGCTGATCTCCATGTTCTCGACGCTCTTGGCGAAGGCCAGGGCAGCTGTTCCGGCCAGCCATCCGGCGCGGGACCTGCCTGCGGCGAGCAGTAGCCGCGCGCCTACTTCGAGCGAGCGCTGAAACGCGATGGTACGACGGATGTAGGCCGCGTCGCTGGTGCCGAGGGAGGCCTCGACATCCCGGCGGATGGTGTCGAGCTCAGCGCCCAGCGCCTCCAGATCGGTGTTGCTGAGGTGTGCATACTGCGCGACGTCGGTTATGGCCATATCTGCCCTAGGGTCGGAGAAGCCACGCGAATCGCGGCCTTTCAGGTAGCTTCGGCTCCACGTTGTCTGGGAACCTGACCCAATCCGGAACCAGACGAGGTATCTGAGGACACCGCGGCGGTCTGCCTTAGGACTGGTTCAAGAATACCCGCGCAACGCGCCCGAAAACGGTGGCGCGGACCACAGTGAGCATTTGCGCAGGCCTGGATTGGCCTCTGTCGGGAGACGCTCCCGACTTCGTCGAAAATCGCCGAGGTCACCGAGAAAAGTCCTGTCGACAAACGAGATTCGTGCGGCTGCCAGGGGCCGGATCACCAACACCGGTCGTCGCCGTTTGACGGGCCCGCAGTCGGGTATGCGGACCGGGTCGTCGGGCCTCCTTCAAGACTTGGGCAGTGTCTATTCGACTTACCCCAGGCTGAGGATCAACGACATGCTCCTACCACCCGCTTCGCACGCCGGCACAACAGCCGGATACGTGTGGTCAGCCGCCCGAGTCGCCATCGACTCAGCGCACTGACACCAAACTGCTGACCAGGCCCTGACGTTGAACTCAGCGGCGCCTCGGCATGAGGAGCTCTTATGACGAACGACACCATCGATGGCGACGTCCGCTACCTGAACCTGCACGGCGATCGATTGGCCTACCGGGAGGCCGGCAGCGGCGAAGTGGTGCTGCTGATCCACGGGATGGCAGGCAGCTCGGAGTCGTGGGGACCGGTGTTCTCCGCACTGGCCCGCAGCCACCGCGTGGTGGCGCCCGACCTGCTGGGCCACGGCGAGTCCGACAAGCCGCGGGCCGACTATTCACTGGGGGCCTTCGCCGCCGGGCTGCGTGACCTGCTCGACGAGCTGAACATCAAAGAGGCCACCGTGGTGGGGCACTCTCTCGGCGGGGGAGTGGCCATGCAGTTCATCTACCAGCATCCCGAATACTGCCGTCGCCTGATTCTGCTCAGCAGCGGCGGATTGGGCCCCGATGTGGGGTGGATACTGCGGCTACTGTCGGCGCCCGGGCTCGAGTTGGTGTTCCCCTTCGTCGCGCCGCCGCCGGTCGTCGGCCTCGGCAACGCGGTGCGCTCCGGGCTAGCCGCGCTGGGGTTCACGTCGCCGCGCGCCGCCGAGATGTGGAAAACCTACTCGTCGTTCACCGACCGACCCACCCGCCAGGCGTTCATGCGGACGTTGCGTTCCGTCGTCGACTACCGCGGGCAGGCCGTGAGCGCGATCAGCCGGTTGCACGTGCGAGTTGAGGTGCCGACACTGCTGATCTGGGGCGAGGAGGATCGGATCATTCCGGTGGAGCACGGCTACGAAGCTGCGGCGGCGCGCGCGGGAAGTCGTCTCGAGGTGCTTCCGGGGGTCGGGCACTTCCCGCAGATCGAGGCACCCGCCGAGGTCGCCGGCATCATCAGCGATTTCCTGGCCGAGCGCACCACGCCTCCCGGAGGCGCGGCGGCCGGCCTGAAGCACCTGGTGGAACGGCAAGCCATCGTTCACCGTGCGATCGGGATGATGATCGCCCGACGGGGACTGAGTGCGCAGGACGCAGCGGCGCGGCTTCAGCACCTCAGCCACACCGAGAACATCACGCTCGAGGACGCCGCGCGGCATCAGATCACGGAGATGGTTCGCCTGTCGACACGGTGCTGACCACAACCCACTCAAAGTGACTGCGGTCCGCGGCGTGCATGGCAAGGTAACCGCATGCCACAGGAATTGACCGCCGACGAGGCCGCCGCCCGGCTCAGCACCGCCGACACCCTGGGCATGCCGTTGGGTCCTGGACAGCCTCCGGCGTTTCTGCGTGCGCTCGGACAACGCGACGATTGGACCGAGTTGCGGGTGTACGGCGCGCTGCTGGCCGTCGTCACGGAGCTGTTCTCCCGGCCCGGGGTGCACTATCTGTCAGGATTTTTCGGCCCGCTCGAACGCGGGCTGCGCGACAGCGGCGCCAACATCGGTTTCACACCTGCCGATTTCCGGCGGTTCGGCCCTCTGCTCGAACGGCAGGCCCCGCGCGTCATGACAACGGTGGCGGCGCCACCCGACGCCGACGGGTGGTGCTCACTGTCGCTGCACGCGGGTGGCACCATCGACGAAATCCACCGTGCGGCAGCCGATCCCGACCGGGTGCTCGTTGTCGAGGTGTCCGATTCCTATCCACGGACCTTCGGAGTGGGCGGCGAGCACCGGCACGCGGTGCACATCGATGAGATCGACATCATGGTGCACTCGACGGACGAACCGCTGTCGCTGCCCAGTGCGCCGCCCACCGAGGCGGACACGGCAATCGCGCGGCACGCCGTCGAATTCATCCGCCCCGGCTCGACGCTGCAGACCGGCATCGGCTCGATTCCCAGCCAGATCGCCATGTTGCTGGCCGAGGGCGATGGCGGTGAGTTCGGGCTGCACAGCGAGATGTTCACCGACGGCTGCATGCAGCTTCACCGCGCAGGCAAGGTCACCAACGCCAACAAAGGCCTCCACTGCGGGGTGAGCGTGACGACCTTCGCGTTCGGCTCGCCGGAGCTCTACTCGTGGCTGGACGGCAACACCGACGTGGCGTTCCTGCCGGTCGAGATCGTCAATTCGCCGGAAGTGATTGCCGCCAACCACGATATGGTCTCGATCAACGGCGGGCTGGCCGTCGACATCCACGGCCAGGTCGTCGCCGACACCATCAACGGTGACCAGTTCAGCGGAATCGGCGGAGCCGAGGACTTCGTCGCCGGAACCGGGCTCGAACTGTCCGATCGCTCCCTGATCTGCCTGCCCTCGACATACGACAAGGACGGCGAACTGCAGTCGCGGATCGTGCCCTGGTTCGGTCCGGGAGCGGTGATCACGACGCCGCGCCATCACGTCGACGTCATCATCACCGAGTACGGCGCCGCCGAGTTGGAAGGTCTGACGGTGCAACAACGCGGTGAAGCACTCGCGGCGATCGCGCACCCCGCGTTTCGCGACGAACTGTTCGAAGCGGCAGAACGCGCCGCCAAGGGGCGCTCACCGATTCAGTGAGTTGCCGGATCTGAGTTCAGGGCCGGCGTTCGGGATTAGACTCCGATCAGGTCCGCGGTCCCTTGCAGGTATCACGGAATCGCGAGTGGGCAGGGGACTCCGATGAAAATCGTGGGACAGAACTTCGCGACAGCAGGTATCGCACTCGTGAGCGTCGCGGCGATCGCAGGCGCTACCGCCGTGCAACCCCCACCGCAACCTGCACCGGTTCCGGTGGTTCAACTGGCGGCGGCTTCACCGGCCGTGGCGCAACCGCCGCCGGAACCGCGATCCGGTGTTTTCCAGTCGTTGGTGGAGTTGGACCTGAACAGGTTCGTGATCCCGCCGAGCGTGAGTCAGCCGGCTCCCGTGGCGCCCCAGGTCCCTGGACCGTCGCCGACGCCGGGCGCCTATGAGTTCGAAGACGCCATCATCGACACCTACCACGCCATCGAGCCGTGGGTTCGGTACGGATTCGAACTCGTCACCTGGGGTGTTGGCTGGGTGCCGTGGGTGGGATGGCTGGCGCCGCAGATCATGATCTTCTACGACTTCGGGGAGCACATCGTCGAAAGCCTCGTCGTCAACTCGGCCAACTGGCTCTGGGGCCCGCTGCCGTTCGGCGAAGGCCTGGGGAATGTCGCGCAAGACAGCTGGGATGCTCTGGTGCAGTTGGGCATCGACCAGTGGAACTTCTGGCTCTGGCCGTTGCCCCCGCTGCCATTCGCGGCTGCGCAGACGAACTCCGAACCCGCCGAAACCAGCACGCCTGCTGTTGATCAGGCCGCGTCGACCAGTCGTCCGCATCCGCGACGCGACGACGTCGGCCGTCCGGTCCGCAAGGATGACCGCGGGAACCTCGCTTCTCGTGAAGACCCCGACGCTCAGGAAGGGGAAGAGCCCGCCTCCGACGCCGACGAGCCTGCATCCGAAGACAGCGAGCCCGCAACGCCCAAGGAGCGGGAGCAACCAGCCTCGAGGACGTCGTTGCGCAAGAAGCCGGGGGCACAGGCGTCATCCTCGGAATCGTCTCGATCGGAGAAGAAGGCAGGCCAGGCTTCCACCTCCCACGCTGAATCCAGCGACAAGAACCGCGGCGAAACCGCCAAACGCGATTCCGACAGGTCACCCAGGCACACGGCGTCTGCCGCTGAATAGCCCACGCCGACCGGCCGGCGCGGTGACAATACGCCGGTGACGGGAAGAGTTGCGGTGATCGGCGCCGGGCCGGGCGGTGTGGTCACGGCGCGCTGGCTGCTGGCCCAAGGCTTCGAGCCGACCCTCTTCGAACAGGCGCCCACGCTGGGCGGCCAGTGGACCGGTCACCGGGGCCGCAGCGGCGTATGGCCGGGTATGCACACCAACACCAGTCGCGTGCTGACGGCCTTCGGCGACCTCGAGCCCACGGCGGACGCCGTGTTTCCGGCGAACCAGGACGTGCTCGACTATCTGAACCGCTACGCCGACGCGTTCGCCATCACCGCACGCATCCGCTTCGACACCGCTGTGCAGAGCCTGCGCAGAGCGGGGGAACGATGGGTGGTCGGCACGACGGACGGTGAGGAAGCGTTCGACCGAGTTGTGGTGGCCACCGGCCGATTTCACGCACCGGTCATTCCCGCCATCGATGGCCTGGATAGTTTCACCGGTTCGGAGTCCACGATCCCGACGTTCGATTTCCGCGACCCCGCCCGCTACACCGACAAGCGGGTACTGGTGGCCGGTTGCGCGGTCAGCGCGCTCGAAATCGCCGCCGAGTTGGCGCAGCACGGCGCCGCTCGGGTGGTGGTCACCCAGCGGCGCCAACGTTATGTGCTGCCGAAATTCGCGGCGGGTGTTCCGTCGGATCACCGGATCTTCACCCGGTACGGGACGCTGGCCAACGAGGCGCTGCCGGCACCCGAAGTCGACCGGCAGCTCAGGCAGATCGTCCTGGAGGCCGGCGGGAGTCCAGAACAGTATGGCGCCCCGGCCCCGGATCCGTCCTTGTTCGCCGCCGGGGTGACGCTGAGCCAGCACTTCCTGCCACTGGTCGCCGAGGGACGAATCACGGTGCGGCCTTGGATCGACCATGTGGCGGGCACGACGGTGGCATTTGCCGATGGACATACCGAACAGTTCGACGGCGTGGTGTTCGGCACCGGTTTCCGGTTGCACCTGCCCTTTCTGAGCGATGAGATCCGGCACATCCTCGATCTCGACGACGTGCACCTGGACGCCGATCGCTACACCTTCCACCCCGACCTACCGGGCCTTGCCTTCTGCGGCATGTGGGACCAGTCCGGCGGCTACTTCGTTCCCTTGGAACTGCAGGCCAGATGGATCGCCTACACCTGGGGTGGCACGGTGCCCGCGCCGGCCGATACCGAGCAGCGCCGCGCTGTCGCCGAGTACCGCGCGCGCCGAGGGCTGCCGCAGAAGAGTCGAATGAACCTGGCGGCCTTGACCTTTGCGCGCGCGGCCGGTGTGGAGCCGCGACTGCACCGGTGGCCCGAACTGCAGCGCGCCCTGCTGTTCGGACCGCTGGCGCCGAGTTGCTTCCGGCTGGACGGACCGGACGCACTGCCGGAGGCATCCGCGAGATTCGCGCGCGACGCCGCAGCGTTCGGCGCCATCACGTCCAACGTCCTGACAGGACGGGAACAGCGGTTGGCGGCGCTGCTGGGCGACTACGCCGGGGCGGCCGCCTTGTCGTCGTCGGGGTCGGGGGAGTTCGACGCGGCGATCGACGACACGTAGTCGGCGGATTCGTGCTCGCGATCCTTGAGGTACTGGCGCAACGAGTACACGAAGGCGCCCACCCAGGCCACGATGATCACGGCATAGAACGCCCACCGCACCGCATCGCCGGCATCGATGAAGTCGCTGCGCAGCAGGCTGCGGGTGTTGGTCAGCACGATGATGCCGCCCACCGAGGCGCCCAGCAGCCGGGGCGGGATATGCCGGACCAGCCAGGCGGCCAGTGGTGCGGCGATGACGCCGCCGGCGAGGATGGCCAGCACCCAACCGACATTGATGCCCTGCGAGCCGAGGCTGACCAGGAAACCGAGGCTGGCGGCGAGGGCGATGACGAACTCGCTGGTGTCGATGGAGCCGATCACCTTGCGAGGCTCGATGCGGCCGCTCGCCAGGATGGCCGGCGTGCCCACCGGGCCCCAGCCGCCGCCACCGGTGGCGTCGACGAATCCTGCGACGAAGCCCAGCGGCGTCAGGAACCGTTTGCGCAGGGGCTTGCCGAGGTTGTGGCGGGGGATGCCCTGGAAGGTGAACCGGACCAGGACGTAGAGGCCCAGCACCAGCAAGATGATCGCCATGAGCGGCGCTGCTGCTTCGGTGGACAGGCTCGAGAGCACTGTGGCCCCGAGGAACGCGCCGATGGCACCGGGAATCGCGATGCGCCGGACCACCTGCCAGTCGACGTTGCCGAATTTCCAGTGCGCGACACCGGAAATCAGGGTGGTGCCGATTTCGGCAAGGTGCACGGTGGCCGAGGCTGCGGCGGGATTGGTGCCGATGGCGAGCAACAAAGTGGTGGTGGTGACGCCGTAGGCCATGCCGAGACTGCCGTCGACGAGCTGTGCGGCCAGGCCCACCAGGCCGATGAGAACAAGGGTCTTCACTGATTTTCTCCGGGTAGGTCTACGTGACAGGAATGCGGGCAGCAGCCGACGGCGCGTGTGAGCGCGCGGGCGCCGCTATGTCAGAGACAACAGAGAGAAGAGGCAACACGCAGCAGATCGACAGCACGACGGCTGGTCAGACCCTGGTGTGCGGACATTGCGTACTTACTACCAGGAAACGTTCAGCTTCGCCAAAGATGCGCGCACGGGTCGGCGCGTGCGAAGTGGGTACTCGCTCCATCGCGGCACTCACTCGACACCCTCTGGAGGAAGTTCAATGCGCGAGAAGCCATCGAGTACGTCGGCCAAACTGCTGTACCGGCCGGTGGGCCTGGTGAGCTCGATGACCGGCGGCCTGCTCGCCGGTGTCATCTTCAAGCAGATCTGGAAGCGGCTGTCGCCGGGCGACAAGCCCGATCCGCCGAAACCGCTGGAGACCGAATACCCGCTCAAGGAGATCCTGCTAGCGGCCGCCATCCAGGGGGCGATCTTCTCGGTGGTCAAGACCATCATCGACCGCCAGGGCGCCCGGCTGTTCGAGCGGGCGACCGGTGAGTGGCCCGGTAGTTGACCTCTGAACCGCTCACCGCGGCAGCTCGTCCCCCGACTCTGTGGCGACCGGCCCGGGTCCTGGTGACCCGGTCCGCCGCCGCACTGCCGTTCGGCGCGCAGATCATCTCCCGCTGCGAGGCCGCGGGAGTCGAGGACATCGAGCTGTTGTCCGGTGACCGGTTGCCGTCCCTGCGGGCCGGCGACGAGCGAGCCACCTATGCGCTGGCCAAACGCACACTCGCGGTGGTGGTGGCGCCGCCGTCGAAACGACGCTTGCAGCCCATCCCGCCGAGCGCGGACTGGCGGGTCGACCTTGCCGAGGGGTGTCCGGGTCACTGCCAGTACTGCTATCTGGCGGGCTCGTTGTCCGGGCCGCCGATCACCCGGGTGTATGCCAACCTCGACGAGATCCTGGCGGGGCTGGACGAGCACGTGGGCCGGGGCGCGATCACGTCGGCATCGACGGATCGCGCCGGTGAGGGCACCACGTTCGAGGCGTCCTGTTACACCGACCCGCTGGCCCTCGAACACCTGACCGGATCGCTGTCGGCCACGATCGCGCACTTCGGTGAGCACCACTGGGACGGTCCGGTGGGGCTGCGCTTCACCACGAAATACGACAATGTGGACCCGCTGGTCGGGCTGCCGCACGGCGGCCGGACCCGGGTTCGTGTTTCGGTGAACGCCGAGGACATCGCCGGGCGGTTCGAGGGCGGGACGGCGCGGCTGCCGCAGCGCATCACGGCGTTGCGGCGATTGGCCGCGGCCGGATACCGGGTCGGGTTGACCATCGCGCCGATCATGCCCGTTCCCGAGTGGCGCGACGGTTACGGCGCGTTGCTGCACGCCGTGGCCGACGCCCTGGCAGACGTCGCGGATCTGGACCTGACCGTCGAATGCATCACGCACCGCTTCACCGCCGGCAGCAAGGACGTGTTGACGGGCTGGTATCCACGGACAAAGCTCGAGATGGACGAGGCCACTCGGACAAGGAAATTCGGCAAGTTCGGTTCTGCCAAGTACGTCTATCCGAACGACACCATGGCCGAGCTGCGCGGGTGGTTCACCGCCGCGGTCGGAGAGACCCTGCCGATGGCGCGGCTGCTGTATTGGACGTGACCCCGCCTCAGGGGCACAACTGGAAGTGGTGACCCGGCGTCGAGGGGCCCACCAGGTCGCGGTCGCGTAGCACCACCGATGGCGGAGTGCCGGCGTCGGCGCACATCTCGGCGAACGTTCGGGGCAGATTGTCGACGTACTCGATGTCAATGACGTGGGCGCCGTATGCGCCGGTATAGCTGGCGCACTCGCGGTAGGCGGCGCACTCCTCGGCGACGGCGAAATCGAAGCCCGCCGCCCGGAATGTCCCCGCGTCCTCGGCGGCGTTCTTCTGCGCCGCGGCCAGTCCCGCACTGTGCGCGCGGCCGGCCAGCTCGCGGGCCAACGCCGCGGCGTCGTCTCGGCGCAGCACACCACCGGACCGGGTGTAGGTGTCCAGGTTGTCGAATTCGACAGCCTGATAACCCTTTTCGGCGCAGTCGTCGATCCATCCACCGACCACGCCGACGATACGGGCACGTTGCTCGGGTGTCCTGGTATCGAGTAGCACTTCGTCGGGCCAGTCGGGATCGCGGACAGGCGCGCCGTCCGGCCAGCGCAGCAACACCTCATCAGGCCAGGCGGACAGCTCGCCGGGCTGGGTCTGGAAGGCGTTGAGGTAGCAGATCGCATAGTCACCGGCCGGCGGCGCGGTGCGGTCGCGCGCGACGATCGAGACCTGGCCCGCCGGCGGGTACGCCGACCCCAGCTGATAATCGGGTGCCCCGCCCATCGGCGGAAGCGTGATCGTCGTGGCAGACGCCCCGCCGCAACCGGCGACCAGCAGCACGGTGAGGAAGGCCAGCGGTTTCACGACCGACACGGTAGTACCGGCCGACTGCCCGAGGCGCCACCGCCGCAGGTGGCGGGGAAATGATGGGCGCCGAGGACACGTCCCGTCCCGCATCGCGGTATGCGAACCCCGCGGCTGACCTCCTGCGACACCGGCCGCCAACCGGCTGCGATAGGTTTGTCAACAGCCGCCACAAGCGGACGCTTCGCCGACATCTGACCAAGACTGACGTGGGAGAACACACATCATGAGCGCCGAGCAGCCGACCATCATCTACACGCTGACCGACGAGGCGCCGTTGCTTGCGACCTATGCGTTCCTCCCGGTGATCCGCACCTTCGCCTCCGCGGCGGGTATCGACGTCAAGTCCAGTGACATCTCGGTGGCCGCGCGCATCCTGGCCGAGTTCAGCGACCGGCTGACCGACGAGCAGAAGGTCCCGGACAACCTGGCCGAGCTGGGCGAACTGACGCTGCTGCCGGAGACCAACATCATCAAGCTGCCCAACATCAGCGCGTCGGTGCCGCAGCTGCTGGCCGCGATCAAGGAGCTCAAGGCCAAGGGCTACGACCTGCCGGACTACCCGGGCGAGCCCAAGAACGACGACGAGAAGAAGATCAAGGAGCGCTACGCCAAGATTCTCGGTAGCGCTGTCAATCCTGTTCTGCGTCAAGGCAACTCGGACCGCCGCGCACCCAAGGCCGTCAAGGAGTACGCCAAGAAGCACCCGCACAGCATGGGGGAGTGGTCGCAGGCGTCGCGCACCCACGTCGCGACCATGAAGACCGGCGACTTCTACCACGGTGAGAAGTCGCTGACCGTCGACAAGGACCGCAAGGTCAAGATGGTGCTCGAGACCAAGAGTGGCGAGACCCTCGTGCTGAAGCCCGAGGTCAAGCTCGACGCCGGTGACGTCATCGACAGCATGTACATGAGCAAGAAGGCGCTCATCGCCTTCTACGAAGAGCAGATCGAGGACGCCTACAAGACCGGCGTGATGTTCTCCCTGCACGTCAAGGCCACCATGATGAAGGTCAGTCACCCCATCGTGTTCGGCCACGCGGTCAAGGTGTTCTACAAGGACGCCTTCGCTAAACACGCCAAGCTCTTCGAGGAGCTGGGTGTCAACGTCAACAACGGCATGTCCGATCTCTACGACAAGATCGAATCCCTGCCCGCCTCGCAGCGCGAAGAGATCATCAACGACATCCATGCCTGCCACGAGCACCGGCCCGAACTCGCCATGGTGGACTCCGCCCGCGGCATCACCAATTTCCACTCGCCCAGCGACGTGATCGTCGACGCCTCGATGCCGGCCATGATCCGGCTCGGCGGCAAGATGTACGGCGCCGACGGCCGCACCAAGGACACCAAGGCCGTCAACCCCGAATCCACGTTCTCGCGGATCTACCAGGAGATCATCAACTTCTGCAAGACCCACGGCCAGTTCGACCCGACCACCATGGGAACCGTGCCCAACGTCGGCCTGATGGCGCAGAAGGCCGAAGAGTACGGCAGCCACGACAAGACCTTCGAGATCCCCGAGGACGGGGTGGCCAACATCGTCGACGTCGACACCGGCGAGGTGCTGCTGAGCCAGAACGTCGAGACCGGTGACATCTGGCGCATGCCGATCGTCAAGGACGCCGCCATCCGGGACTGGGTCAAGCTCGCGGTCAACCGGGCTCGTCAGTCGGGTATGACCACGGTGTTCTGGCTCGACGACGAGCGGCCCCACGAAAACGAACTGCGCAAGCTGGTCAAGAAGTACCTCGCCGAGGAGGACACCGAAGGCCTCGACATCACGATCCTGCCGCAGGTCTGGGCCATGCGATACACGCTCGAGCGGGTGATCCGCGGACAGGACACCATCGCGGTCACCGGCAACATCCTGCGTGACTACCTCACCGACCTGTTCCCCATCCTGGAACTCGGTACCAGCGCCAAGATGCTGTCCATCGTTCCCCTGATGGCCGGTGGCGGCATGTACGAGACCGGCGCGGGTGGCTCGGCGCCCAAGCACGTCAGCCAGCTGACCGAGGAGAACCACCTGCGCTGGGATTCCCTCGGTGAGTTCCTGGCCCTCGGCGCCAGCTTCGAGGACATGGGTGCCAAGTCGGGTAACCAGAAGGCCGCGCTGCTGGGCAAGACGCTGGACTCCGCGATCGGCAAGCTGCTGGACAACGACAAGAGCCCCTCGCGCAAGGCCGGCGAGCTGGACAACCGGGGAAGCCAGTTCTACCTCGCGCTGTACTGGGCCCAGGAACTCGCCGGTCAGACCGAGGACAGTGAGCTGGCCGAACACTTTGCGCCGCTGGCCAAGTCACTGGCCGAGAACGAGTCCGCCATCGTCGGGGAGCTCAACGCGGTACAGGGCAAGCCGGCTGACATCGGCGGGTACTACTACCCGGACCCGGAGAAGACCGCCGCGGTGATGCGGCCGAGCAAGACGTTTAACACCGCGCTGGAGGCGGCGAAAGCGTAGTTTCTTTCGCCGCCGGGTAGCGCGTTGCGATGAAGCGCTGGAGGCGGCGAAAGCGTAGTTTCTTTCGCCGCCGGGTAGCGCGTTGCGATGAAGCGCTGGAGGCGGCGAAGAGCTGACCGGGGTCATCAGGCGCCGACACTCGCCGGATCCGACGTCACTGTCGTTGGATTCAACGTTGTGTCGGCGCTTGATGTGTTTGCCAGGCTACGATCACACAGTGGGGCGGGTTGAGGCGCTGCAGCGCAAGGTCAGAGGTGCGCGGCGCTGGCCGGGCATTGCGACGCCCACGTTGGAAGCGCGGGTGGCCGGGGCGCTGCTGATCTTCGGCGGTGTCATGGTGACGTTGCTCGCCCTGCTGGAACCGTCGAACTTCCAGATGGTCGGCGTGGTTCACGCCATCGCCGCGACAGTGCTGGTGGGCGGCAGCGCCGCGTGGATGTTGGGCCCACGAATGCGGTCGTGGCAATTCCAGGTCCTCGTCTTGATTGCCATCGCCGCGATCACCGCGGTGGTGCACCTGGCCGCGACGGCGCCGGTCACGATCTCGTTTGCCACGCTGTATGCGTTCGTGGCCTTTGTCGCGTTCTTCCTGCCGTGGCCACAAGCGGTGGCAAACCTGTGCCTTGCAGTGGTGTGCTGCATCCTGGCGCTGAACGCTGAACCGCAGGTGCCGTGGTGGTCGCCGCTGATTGCCGCCAGCACCGCGATCGTCATGGGAGCGGTGATAGCCAGCCTCGGCCAACTGGTGTCCCGATCCGAGCGCGATGTGGTGACCGGTCTGCCCAACCGGCAGGGTTTCGATCGGTTGCTCGGCCAGGAAATCGACCGCGCACATGCCGGCGGCCCACGACCCACCGTGGTGCTGTTGCGCATCGAGGTTTTCGACGACATCGACGACCGACTCGGGCACCAGGCCGGCGATCAGCTGATCCGCAACACCGTCGAGTCGTGGCGCGGTGCGCTGAGTCCCGAGCACGTCCTGGCGCGGCTGGGCGACGACGAGTTCGCCGTTCTGCTCACCGCAGCCGGCGAGAACGACGGGGTCGCGTTGAGCCACCAGATGCGGACGATGACGTCGACGGACTGCTCGGCGGGGGTGACCACCTGGCAACCCGGTGACGCCACCGTGGCGGTGCTGCATCGCGCTGACGTGGCATTGCGCCGGGCCAAACGCGGGGGCCCCAACCGCACCGTCCTGGAATCGCCGAGCCTGCCCTCGCTGGCTGCCGAATTGGCCGAAGCGATCGCGGCCAACGCCGTCGACGTGCTGTATCAGCCCATCGTGAGCCTGGCCGACGGACACCAGATCGTCGGAGTGGAGGCGCTGGCGCGCTGGGAATCACCCACCCGGCCCGACCTGGCGATCGCGGAGGTGATCGCCGTGGCCGAGAACAGCAATCTGATCGCAACGCTGGACCGATTCGTGCTGCGGCGCGCCTGCATGGACGTGCAGTGGATGCAGCAGCAGCGCAACGGTGTGCCCCTGACCCTTACGGTCAACGTGTCCGGTCTGGAACTGATCGAAAAGGGCTATGCTGCAACGGTTTCCGAGATCCTGGCAGCGACGGGCTGGCCCGCCGAGCAGCTGGTCCTCGAGGTCACCGAAAGCGTGGTGGACGTCGACACACCCGCTTCGGAGGCGGCCTTACGTGAACTGCGGGGGCACGGCATCCGGGTCGCGATGGACGATTTCGGCACCGGGTACTCGACGTTGAGCCGGTTGCAGACCCTGCCGATCGACCTGCTCAAGCTCGACGCGTCCTTCACCGCACGGACCGCACTGGACCCCGGCAGCGCGCCACCGGCGCTGCTGCAGGGCATCGCCGCGATGGCACGGGCGCTGGACCTACCCGTGATCATCGAAGGAGTCGAAACCGAGCTGCAGGCCACCGCGCTGCAAGGTGTCGGGTTCGCCATGGCGCAGGGCTTCTTCTTCGGCCGCCCCCAGCAGCGTCAGCATCTGGTCGACCGCCTGATGATCGGGTGAACCGGCGTGAGCGAACACCAGGACAAATCGCGTAGTCCTACTCAACCGCCCGGCGCCGGCGGCCGCCATGCTGAAACCATGCCCTTGACCGACACCACCGCACAGACCGCCGGCACGCCGGCCAAGCGGGACCGCGACCGCGCTGTCGACGTCGCCCGGCTCGGCGCACTACTTGTGGTCATGTTCGGCCACTGCGCGCTGCTGTTATCCACCATCGACGACAGCGGGGTGCGCATCGGCAACCTGCTGGGGGCGCTGCCCGCGATCGCACCCATCACCTGGGTGGTGCAGATCATGCCGCTGTTCTTCCTGGCCGGCGGCGCAGCCGGGGCCTACGGGTGGCACCCCGGATCGGCGTGGGGCTCGTGGTTAGTCACCCGCGCACAACGACTGTGCCGCCCGGCGTTCTGGTACCTGGCGTTCTGGGTCGCTGCGCTGATGGTGGCCCGCCTGGTCCTGGGCCCTGACTCGGCCGACGCGCTGGGCCGCGAATCGGTGGCGTTGCTGTGGTTCCTCGGGGTGTATCTGGTGGTGCTGGCCTTCGTGCCGGCCCTGACGCACCTGCGGTCCTGGCGCACCGCCGCCGGCCTGGTGCTGGCTCTGCTGGTGGCCGCGATGGTCACCGACATGATCCGGTTCAGCTCCGGTGAACCCATGGCCGGTGTGCCCAACTTCCTGTTCGTGTGGTTGATCCCGGTGGTCGTCGGGGTCGCGTATGCCCGTCGGTTGATCGGCCCGCGGGCCGCATTCGCCGCGGCCGCCGTTGCCTTCGCCGCGCAGGTGGCGCTCGCGGTCTTCGGCCCCTACGAGGTGGCTCTGGTGGTGACCGGCGCGGAGCACACCTCCAACGTGACACCGCCGACGCTGCTGCTGGGCCTGCACTGCACCTGGATGTCGTTCCTCTTCATCACCGCGGCGGGCGCCTTGAATCGGTGGGCGGCGCGGCCACGGGTCTGGCGGGCCGTCGCGGTGGGTAATGCCGGCGCGATGACGCTCTACCTGTGGCACATCCCGGCGATCGCGATCGCGGCGTTCTCGCTGCACGCGGTGGGACTCGACGCCTACGACGTCGAGGCACCCGGATTCTGGGGACTGCTGGCGCTGCGTGCGGTGGTGTTCGCGGTGGTCATGGCCGTGCTGTTCCAGCTGCTGTCACCGCTGGAGCACCGGCCGCTGCCGTGGTGGGACACGCCCGCCCGCGCCACCGGGGTCAGGTCTGCCGCCGCCGGCGCGCTGATCTGTCTCGCCGGTGTGCTGCTGGTGCTGCTCGCCAAGAACGGCCTGGCCGATGTGACGGGCTGGTCGGCGCTGGCCGCGTTCCTTGCAGCAGCGCTGGCGGCGCGGATCTGCAGCTCATGACCGCGCTGTCCACCGACTGGTCGCACTCGCTGGGCCTGCGGGTGCCGATCGTGAACGCGCCGATGGGCGGGGCCGCCGGTGGGGCGCTCGCCGCGGCGGTGTCGCGGGCGGGTGGGCTCGGCATGGTCGGGATGGGCAGCGCCGGAACGGTCGAGCGCCTGCAGGCTGAGCTGCGCCCACTGGCCGGGCTCGGACACCCGTTCGGTATCGGGCTGGTGGATTGGGTGATGCGGCAGCAGCCGCAGCTGCTCACCACCGCTTTGGCGGCCCGGCCGGTTCTGCTGTCGGTGAGCTTCGGCGACGACTTCACCTGGGTTCGTCACGCGCAGGACGCGGGGGTACTGGCCGCTGCTCAGATCAGTGACGTGCAGTCGGCGCGGCATGCGGCGGACGCCGGGGTGGATGTGCTGATCGCGCGCGGTGCCGAAGGCGGCGGCCACGGGGCGCCGCGGGTGGGCACCCTGCCCTTGCTGGCGGAGACGCTCGATGCGGTGGCCGTTCCGGTTCTGGCGGCCGGCGGCATATCGTCCGGGCGGGCGCTGGCTGCCGTGCTGGCCGCGGGGGCGGCCGGGGCGTGGATCGGCACCGCGTTCGCGGCGTGTGCGGAGACGTTGACTCCCGAACCTGCGCGGCGGGTGATCCTGGCCGCCGACGGCACCGACACCGTCGTCACCCGGGTGTTCGACATCGCGCAAGGCTATCGATGGCCGGCCGGGCTGCCCGAGCGGGTGATTCGCGACCCGCTGTTCGGCGCGTGGGACGGCCGAGAAGGCGAACTCGCCGCAGACAGCGAGGCCCGCGCGAAGTTCACCGGCGCGATGACGCCCGCGGTGGGTGTGAACGCCGGTCAGGGTGTCGGGATGGTGCGCTCGGTGCGGACGGCGGCCGAGGTCATCGACGAGCTGAGCGCCGACGCCCGCAGGCTGCTGGACCGGTGGTGATCAGCGTGCTGCGGGCGATCGGCGGGTGAATCAGCGCCGGCTCAGGCGCAGTCTTCGCACACCAGCTTGTCGCCGACCTGACGGGCCAGCCGATGCCGGTGCTGGACCATGAAGCAGCTCGAGCAGGTGAACTCGTCGGCCTGCTTGGGCAGCACCCGGACGGTCAGTTCCTCACCCGAGAGATCAGCGCCGGGAAGCTCGAAACCCTCGAGATCCTCGCCGTCGTCGACATCCAGGACGGCCGTGGCCGCGTCGTTGCGCCGGCCTGCCAGCGCCTCCAGTGATTCGACCTCGGTGTCCTCGGACTCGGACTTGCGAGGTGCGTCGTAGTCAGTAGCCATCGAAATCCTTTCCAGATTTGGTGTTGGCGACTGCACAACGCCGATGCCCGCCGCAGTGTTCCCGGCGGCACGCCCCCGACTGGGTGTCACGGGTTGTCAGCCCGGTTCGGTAGGGTCTCGGCGTGACAACAAGTGCAACCGTCAAGACTGTAAATGCCCGTCTGGCTGAGGAACTGGCTGTTCGTGAAGGCCAGGTCGCGGCCGCGGTGCAGCTGCTCGACGAGGGATCGACGGTGCCGTTCATCGCCCGCTACCGCAAGGAAGTCACCGGCAGCCTCGATGACGGGCAGCTGCGCACACTCGAGGAGCGGCTGCGTTACCTGCGTGAGCTCGACGAGCGCCGGGCGGCGGTGTTGGCCTCCATCGACGAGCAGGGCAAACTGACCGACGAGCTGCGGTCGGCGCTGATGAGCGCCGACACCAAGGCCCGCGTCGAAGACATCTATCTGCCGTTCAAGCCGAAGCGTCGCACCAAGGCGCAGATCGCACGCGAAGCCGGGCTGGAACCGCTGGCCGACCGTCTGCTGGCCGACCCCACACTGTCGCCGGAACAGGTGGCCGCCGAATTCGTCAACGCAGAAGTCGAAGACGCCGCCAAGGCTCTGGAGGGTGCCCGGGCCATCCTGGTGGAGCGGGCCGCCGAAGACGCCGAACTGGTGGGCGCGGTGCGTGAGAAGTTCTGGGCCGACGGGTCGCTGCGCACCGTGCCGTGGTCGGAGGAAGCCGCGAAAAGCCCTGCCGCGCAGAAGTTCCGCGACTACTTCGACTTCTCCGAACCGCTGGAATCCATGCCGTCGCACCGGGTGCTCGCAGTGCTGCGCGGTGAAAAAGAAGAAGCACTGTCGCTCCGCTTCGACGGCGGCGACGACGATGCCTACCAGTACATGATCGCCCAGACCCTGGGCATCGACATGACGGCCAAGACCGCGGCCACGCCGTGGCTCGCCGCCACCGTGGGCTGGGCCTGGCGCACCAAACTGGTGGTCGGCGCCTCGGTTGACGCCCGCCTGAGGTTGCGCCAGCGGGCCGAGGAAGACGCGGTGGCGGTGTTCGCCAAGAACCTCAAAGACCTGCTCCTGGCGGCTCCGGCGGGTAACCGCACCACCCTGGGCCTGGATCCGGGTTTCCGTACCGGTGTGAAGGTGGCTGTCGTCGACAGCACCGGCAAGGTGGTCGACACCTGTGCCATCTATCCGCACCAGCCGCAGAAACAGTGGGACCAGGCCAAAGCCACGCTCGCCGCGCTGGTGGCGCGCCACGGTGTCGACCTGATCGCCGTCGGAAACGGCACGGCGTCCCGCGAAACCGACGCCCTGGCCACCGAGCTGATCGCCGATATCCGAGCCAGTGGCGCCGAGGCGCCGGCCAAGGCGATGGTCAGTGAGGCGGGCGCCTCGGTATATTCGGCCTCGGCGTACGCTGCCCGCGAATTACCCGCACTGGATGTGACCCTGCGGGGTGCGGTCTCGATCGCCCGCCGCCTGCAGGATCCGCTCGCCGAACTGGTCAAGATCGAGCCCAAATCCATCGGCGTCGGGCAGTATCAGCACGACGTGACGCCGGGAACGCTCGCGCGCAGCCTCGATGCCGTGGTCGAGGATGCGGTGAATGCGGTGGGGGTGGACCTCAACACCGCCTCGGTGCCGCTGCTGTCGCGGGTCTCCGGTGTCACCGAATCATTGGCCGAGGCCATCGTCGCCTACCGTGACAAAGCCGGCGCCTTCCGCAACCGCAAGGCGCTGCTGGATGTTCCGCGGTTGGGCCCCAAGGCCTTTGAGCAGTGCGCCGGCTTCCTGCGGATCCGCGGCGGGGACGACCCGCTGGATGAGTCGGGAGTGCACCCCGAGGCGTATCCGGTGGTGCGCCGCATCCTGGACCGCTCCGGGATCACGCTGGCCGAACTCATCGGCAACGAGCGGACCCTGCGTGCGCTGCGTCCCGCCGAGTTCGCCGACGACCGGTTCGGTATCCCCACCGTCACCGACATCCTGGGCGAACTGGAGAAGCCGGGCCGTGACCCACGGCCGGCGTTCACCACCGCGACGTTCGCCGCCGGAGTCGAGAAGGTCGCCGACCTCAAGGTGGGCATGGTGCTCGAAGGTGTGGTCACCAACGTCGCCGCGTTCGGAGCGTTCGTGGATGTGGGCGTGCACCAGGACGGCCTGGTCCACGTCTCGGCGATGGCCGATCGTTTCGTCTCCGACCCGCACGAGGTGGTGCGCTCGGGTCAGGTGGTGCGGGTCAAGGTACTCGAGGTCGACGTCGAGCGTCAGCGCATCGGGCTGACCTTGCGGCTCAACGACACCCCACAGGCCGACAAGAGCAAGAAAAACGAGCGGCCCGGCGGTGCACCCCGGCGCGACGGTGGAAACCAGAACCGCGCCGCGCAGCAACGAAACCAGAACCGCAACAAGAACTCCGGCCGGCGAGAGTCGACTCAGCCGGCCGGTTCGATGGCCGACGCGCTGCGCAAAGCCGGTTTCGGAAAGTAGCACAACGGCGCGGTTACGGCGGTCTTAACGGCCGTTAGGAGTGTGTTTCGCGAAGGCGCGCGGCGTTACCCGCCGGCACGCCGGGGGTAGCCACCTATCCATGAGCACCGGATTGGTGGAACTCCACGCCGCGGCCGACTCGCCGGCCGCCGCGCGGGCGGTCATTCGCCGCGGTGAATTCACCGGGCACACCAGCGGGTTGGCCGCAGGCTTCGCGCAGGCCAATCTGGTGGTGCTGCCGCGTCATGACGCCGTCGAATTCCTGCGGTTCTGTGTGGTCAACCGGCAGTCGTGCCCGCTGCTCGACATCACCGAGGTGGGTTCGCCGGAACCGACATTCGCCGCGCCCGGTGCCGATCTGCGCACCGACCTGCCGCGGTACCGCGTGTTCCGGCACGGCCAACTGGTGGACGAACCCACCGACATCACCCGGTACTGGCGGGCGGACCTGGTGGCGTTCCTGCTCGGCTGCTCCTTCACCTTCGAATGGGCCCTGGCCGCAGCCGACCTCCCGGTGGCGCACCAGCTGCAGGATGTCAACGTCCCGATGTACATCACCAACCGGCCGTGTGTGCCGGTGGGGCCGTTCGCCGGGCCGATGGTGGTGTCCATGCGCCCCTACTCACCCGGCGCCGCACACCGGGCGGCGGCGGTGACGTCGCGGTTCCCCGCGATGCACGGCAGGCCCCTGCACATCGGGGAGCCGGAGGCGCTGGGCATCACCGACCTCGACCGGCCGGACTTCGGTGATGCAGTCCGGTTGCGCGACAACGAGACACCGGTGTTCTGGGCGTGCGGCGTGACACCGCAGGTGGTGATCCAGCGAGCCCGACCTGAACTGGCGATCTTCCACATGCCCGGCCACATGTTCGTCACCGATCTGACTCACCGCAGGTTCGAGCTGTCGGAGCAGTCCCCTCATTAGTGGGGTCGCGACCGGTGCGGCGCTCTACGCTGCCAGCCATGTCGATCGATCGCGCCGCGGTGGCGGCCGGCAGCATCCGCCTGGCCTCGGGGGTCTCCTTTCTGGTGGACCCGCTGCGGGCCAACCGCTTGTGGGGTGAACCCGACGACCCCGGACCCTCGGCGCGCCTGCTGCTGCGCTCGATGGGGTATCGCGATGCCCTGATCGGCGGACTGCTGCTGGCCGCGGCGGTGCGCGGACGTGACACCCGGGGCTGGTTCCTGGCTTCCGGGGGAGCCGACGCTGCCGATCTGCTCGGCGGGCTGAGCGTGCACCGCGATCTCACGCGCGGCCAGCGGGTCATCGGCCTCGGCGGTGCCGCAGTGGGGATCGGTGTTGGTCTGTGGGGGGCGCTGCGCGGTCGAGCGCCCGCCCTCGCTCAGGACTACTAGGCGTTGTAGTAGTACCGGAGTAAGGTTCGGGCCGTGAGCATGTCGGCCGGTGCCCTGCGCGGGACGCTGGTCGGTGCCTGTTCGGCGCTGGTGACGGCCGCCGCGCACGCCGCCGCGGGCGGCAGCGTGCTGGGCACCCCGGTGCTTCTGCTGGCCCTGTTGTGCGGAACCGTCGGCGCAGCCGTCAGTACCGTCCGGGTCGAAGGTCGCGCCGCGGAGGTCCTCACCGTGACCGCCGCGCTGGGTCTGGCTCAGGCGATCGGCCACCTGACGCTGGCCGCCGGCGCGCACCACGGCGGGCACGGCGCCGCTGCGTCGCTTCCGATGCTGAGCGCACATCTGCTGGCCTCCGTCGGGCTGGCCGCGCTGATCGCCCTCGCCGAGTACCTCTACGCCGTTTGCGGGTCGGTGCTGTGCTGGCTGCGCCTGATCGTTCTCCATCGCGGCCGGCCCCGGTTGCCGCGCACAGCAAGCGCCCGGCCCGTGCTGGTGGCGCGGCCGGTGCTGCTGCGATCCGGACTCGGCATGCGCGCCCCGCCGCCCCTCGCAGCCTGCTGCGGCTAGCTGCCGCCACACCGCGTCGTCGTCCGGCGCGGCGCATCCCTGTTCGGACCCGGACGTGGTCCGCCCCCTGAACTCAGCCTGCGTTGCCAGGCTTCGACGTGAAAGTCTCGAAAATGCTCAAACCAAAGCACTTTGCGGTTCTTCTGACCTCTGCTGTGGCCCTGGCCGGATGTTCGTCCGAACCGGCGCAACCGCGGGTGACGGCCGACGCCGTCACTGTCGCGGACGCCTGGGTCAAAGCCGCCGACGACGGTATGACCGCGGCCTTCGGCCGGCTCACCAACAGCGGTGCCCACGACGCGCGCATCGTGTCCGCCACCACCGCCGCGGCCGCGATGGTGGAACTGCACGAGGTGGTCTCCGACGGCGGCGCGATGACCATGCGGCCCAAAGACGGCGGTTTCGTGATTCCGGCGGGCGGCGCCATCGACCTGATTCCCGGTGGTGATCACCTGATGCTGATGGAACTCACCGGAGCGCTCGAGCCGGGCAGCGACGTCGAGATCGCCGCCACGTTCGAGGACGGATCGACGCTGCCGATCACCGCACAGGTCCGTGATTTCCCGGGCGCCGACGAGCATTACGACCCGAATTCTCATGGCTGAGCCCCGTTCCGGGGTCAGCCGGCGCAGGGTGCTCGGTGCCGGCGCGCTGGCCGCGGGGGTGGCCGGTGCCGGCCTGACCGGGTGCGCCCGCCGCGACACTGCCGACGCCGCGGCGCCGCAGACCGAACCCTTCTTCGGCGAGCACCAGTCCGGAGTGGGCACCGCACCCCAGGCGTACGCGACGCTGGTCGCGTTGGATCTGCGGCCCGACCGCGCTGACCGGTCAACGCTGACCTCGGTGATGAAACTGTGGACCGCGGACGCGGCGCGGTTGACGCAAGGACTGCCCGCGCTGGCCGATACCGAGCCCGAGCTCGCGGCGCAGCCGTCCCGGCTGACGGTCACCGTGGGCTACGGACCCGAGCTGTTCACCGCGGTGGGGCTCGACGCGGCGCGTCCGGTCTCGGTGGCCCCGTTGCCGCCGTTTCGCATCGATCGTCTCGAATCACGCTGGAGTGGTGGGCAATTGCTGCTACAGGTGTGTGCCGACAGCCTGCTGACGGTGAGCCACGCCTGCCGGGTGCTGGTCAAGAACGCCCGCTCGATGACGACGGTTCGGTGGATCCAACGGGGCTTCCGCAACCCTCCGCGGTCCGCGGAGCCGGGGGCCTCGATGCGGAATCTGATGGGTCAGGTGGACGGAACGGTCAACCTGAACACCGCCGCCGAGCTGGATCGGCTGGTCTGGGATGACGGCCGTTCGCAGCCGTGGTTCACCGGCGGCACCACCGTGGTGATGCGGCGCATCCGTGCCGAGATGGACACCTGGGATGAGTTGGATCGGACCTCCAAGGAGTTGGTGGTCGGGCGCCGTCTGGATACCGGGGCGCCGCTGACCGGTAGTCGGGAGTCCGATGCGCCCGACTTCGCCGCGACGCTCAACGGCATCACCGTGATCCCGGAGAACTCGCATATCGCCATGGCCCATCACCGCGCCGACGCCGAGCAGTTCCTGCGTCGGCCCTACAACTACGACGATCTGCCCGAGCCGGGGCAGATCAGTGACAGCGGGCTGTTGTTCCTTGCCTATCAACGGGATCCGGCCACTCAGTTCGTGCCGGTGCAGCAACGCCTCGCCGACTTCGACGCCCTCAATCCATGGACCACGCCGGTGGGCTCGGCGGTGTTCGCGATCCTGCCGGGGATCGGCGAGGGTGGCTTCCTGGGCGAGCAGGTGCTGACATGACCTCCCGCGTAGGAGAAACTCGCGGGTGGCGGGCGCTTCGCCGACATCCGTGCTGTCTACTCTTACTGCGTGGACGAGACCCGCGAAGTGGAGTTGCGCGCATGCCGGGGCGAGGCCGAATGGCCTACGCTGGCGCGGATCTGGCGCAGTGCAGTGCAGGCCACCCACGACTTCCTGACCGCCGACGATATCGACTTCTTCGAAAGCCGGTTGCTCAGTGACTATTTCGGAGCGGTCGAGTTGACGGTGGCGACCGTCGGCGAAGTGCCGGTCGCCTTCTCCGGGCTGGCTGACGGCAAGCTGGAGATGCTGTTCGTCGACCAGCAATACCGGGGCACGGGCATCGGGGCGGTGCTGTTGCGCCACGCCATCACCGCGCATCCCGGTCTGCTGGTCGATGTCAACGAGCAGAACCCGCAGGCCGTGGGGTTCTATCGGCGCTTCGGGTTCGTCACCGTGGGCCGGCAGGACACTGACGGCGACGGGCGGCCGTTTCCGATCCTCAATCTGGCGTTGCCGGTTTAGGCCGCCATCGGCGGTCCGGGCGCCGGCGCTGCCACGGACACCGGTACCAGAGGCGCAGCTGGTGCTGGAGGCGGTGGGGGCAGCGCAGGATCGACAGGAGGTTGTGTCGGCATCGGCAGATACATGTGGTGGGTGAACTGCGGTTGATACGCCCCGCCGCCACCGACCTGGACGCCGCCGCCCTCGCCGCTGGACACCGCGGTCCCGTCGGGCAGGGTGACGGCGGTGTGCGAGCCGTTCCAGCCGATGACCAACGCGTCCGGAGCGGTGCCGTGGCGGAACCCGCGGGCCAGAAGCGCCTGTTCTTGATTGCCGGTGTGGAAGCGGTCTCCGTAGGCCGGTCGCCCGGTCGCCACATTGGACACCCAGGACGCGAGGCCCGAGCAGTCGGTGCCGGCGGCGGAGTCACCGCCGACAACGTACGGAGTTCCGGAAACCTGGTTGACGAATGTCAACAACGTCGCGAGAACAAACATGCGGCGGGACTTTAACAACGGCTTCAGGCGTAACCAAACCCTGTGGCATCGATCACGATTCGCTGGTGAGATGGCCTCGGCAACAAAGATCGGCGTTTGCCCAGCGTGCGGTCAGACGTCGAGTTGGCCGATCAGCGCCTCGAGTGCGGCACACGCGTGGGGCGGTACGGGCTGGTCGGCCTCGGCCGCCTCGATGAGGCTGACCGGCAATCCCGCCGCCAGCGCGGTGTCTGCGGCGGTGAGGTTCGCACGTCGGCGCGCTGCGTAGAGGCGTCTGCCGACGGGAGCGTCAGGGGCTTGCGCCGCGCGGGCCATCAGCTCGTCGTACCGGCGCCGCACCCCGCCCAGGACGATCACCAGCGTCGGGGCCCCGGGGGCGTTTCGCGCGGCGTCCGACGTCACGGTCTGCAGGTTGCGAAGATCCCGCAGCACGGCACCGACTCGCTCGTCGAACTCCGGTGACGACTGGCTGGGCAGGGCGGCGATACTGCTGTCGACGCTGTTGAGAGCCAACTGGAGCGCCTGGGCGATCAGCGGCGAACTCACCGTCGTCGAGATGACCGCGGTGGGTTCCTCCTCGGGGGAGGGCTCACCCTGCCGGATCCCGGCAATGGCCCCGGGGGGCCACTGCAGTACCTGTTCGAGCCGGGCGCGGGTGCTCTCGTGCGGCCAGCTGCGGCCTTTCTCGAACGCGATCAACGCGCCGGCGTTGATGATCTTGTCGCGCGCCAGACCGCGCTGGGTGAGGTCGAGTTCTCGCCGGCGCGCGGCCACCGCGGCGCCCGCGCGCGCGATATCCGGATCGATGGTCTGCTCGGAGGTCCAGTCGTCCTCGTCGGGGTCGGCCTCGGCGTCGGAAAAGGTGAAGTGCACGGCCAGGCCGTCGGGGTTTCCCAGCTGGAGAGTCAGACCGTCCGTCACCACCACGGACTCGTGCCGCACGCCGTCGATGAACATACCGTTGCGGCTGCAATCGACTGCGACCCAACGACTTCCGTCGGTCCGGAGGCGTACGTGGGTGCGGGAGAGCCAGGAGTGGTCGAGCCGGATCGCCGAGGAGGGATCCCGGCCGAGGGTGATCTGGCCGGCGGCGGGGCTGATGACGCGGGTCTGTTCACCGCAGTGGACGGCCAACCGGGGCGGTTCCTGGGACTCGGCCGGAAATTCGCCCACGGTTCCTTCTTCGTACACGGCCGACCGCAACCTCCGTTGAGTGGACAACGTTGTCGAGTGCTACACATCGGTGCCGCGGTAGCAGGCGACAGTCAAAGCGTACCGGCCGAAATCGAAGCGTCGATACGGTTTGTCGGCGCACCGGCGTGCTCTAAACTGAGCGAGTGCACAGCATGGATCAGGCGGTGGCTCTGACATGAAGCCCGCGCCGTTCGCCTACCACCGCCCGTTCGACCTCGACGATGTAGTGAACCTGTTGGCCGAGTATGACGGGGAGGCCAAGATTCTGGCCGGCGGCCAGAGTCTGACCCCGATGCTCGCCTTGCGGCTCGCCTATTTCGACAACCTCATCGACATCACCCGGCTGCCGGAGCTCAACGGCATCGAACGCCGGGGTGACGTCCTGCGCATCGGCGCGGCCACCACACACGCGACGGTGGGCGCCGACGACCAGGTGGGCGCAGGCGTTCCGCTCCTCACCCAGGTGACGCCTTACATCGGGCACTTCCAGATCCGCAATCGCGGCACCTTCGGCGGGGCGGTGGCCCATGCCGATCCTGCCGGTGAGTATCCGCTCGTGGCGTTGACGCTCGACGCGTCGATGGAAGCGGCCTCGAAATCCGGCACCCGTCGTATCGGGGCAGGCCAGTTCTTCACCGGGCTGTGGGAAACGGCGCTGGCGCCCGACGAGGTGCTGGTGGCCGTCGAGATCCCGGTGTGGCAGGGCCGCATCGGCTACGGCTTCCACGAATTCGCGCGTCGGCACGGCGATTTCGCCATCGCCGGTGCCGCCGTGGCCGTGTCCCTGGGCGCCGGTGGGGAAGTGGAACGGGCCGCCATAGGCCTGATGGGCCTGGGCTCGACCCCGCTGCGGGCCACCGCAGCCGAGGTGGCCGTCACCGGTGCCGCCATCGCAGATCTGGACGCCGAGGAGATCGGGCGACTGGCGATGACCGGTCTCGACGAGGTGCCCGCCGACCTGCAGGGCTCGGTCGCCTACCGACTTCGTGTCGGCGCCGCGATGGTGGCCCGTGCCTGGACCGACGCTGTGATCGCCGCCGATGTGAAGGAGACTGCCCATGCATGAGATGCCGGTCGAGATGACGGTCAACGGCCGCGCTGTCGATGCCGTCGTCGAACCGCGTGTCACGCTGGCCGACTTCCTGCGTGAGCGGTGCGGCCTGACCGGGACGCACCTGGGCTGCGAACACGGCGCCTGCGGGGCGTGCACGGTGTGGCTGGATGGGAATGCGGTGCGCGGCTGCCTGGTGTTCGCCGTGCAGGCCGACGGTTCGGCCGTCGACACCGTGGAAGGCATTGCCGCCCCCGATGGCCAGCTGTCCCCGGTGCAGACGGCGATGCGCGAGTGTCACGGTCTGCAATGTGGTTTCTGCACACCGGGATTCGTCATGTCGATCACCGCCTTGCTGCGTGACAACCCGAAACCCTCCGATGAGGAGATCCGCGAAGGACTGTCCGGCAACTTCTGCCGCTGCACCGGGTATCAGGGAATCGTGAACGCGGTGCACCGCGCCGCAGAGCTGCTCGAGCGCAACGGTCAACCCGCCGAGGCGGGCACCACGATCACATAAGGCCTGCGACGGCCGCCCAGCAGCGACCCCAGCAGCACGCCGGCGGCCAGCCCGACCGCCACCGGCAGGGCGCGCTTGGCCAACGGGGCGGCCACCACGGAGAACAGATCCAGCGAGGCCGCCTCGTCGGAGGCCGCGGGGGCCGGTTGTGAGGCGACGCCCGCGTCGGCGGCGGCTGTCACCGGAGTGGCCCCGGCACCGGTCAGATCGGCTTCGAGACGGTCGGCGAACTGCCCGATCAGCTTGGTCGCCACATCGGCGAGCACCCCGCGGCCGAACTGTGCCGCCTTGCCGGAGATGGTGAGGTCGGTGGTGAGCACGCAGGTGGTGGAGTCGCCCTCGTCCTTGAGTTCGGCGGTGACAAGAGCGGCCGCGTTGCCCTGACCGCGGGTCTCCTTGCCGACGGCCTTGATGACGGCGCGGTGGGCGTTGTGGTCCTTTTCCTTGAACTCCGCATTGCCCTGGTACTGCACGGTGATCGGGCCGACCTTCACCTTGACCGCACCGGTGAACGCGTCACCGTCGGCGGAGAGCAGTTGCGCACCGGGGATGCAGGGCGCGATGCGCTCGACGTTCGTCAGCACCGTCCAGGCCTTGTCGACGGGCACGGGAACACGAAACTCGTTGACCAGTTCCATTGTTGAGTGGGTCCTTACTTGTTGGTGGCGGACTGTTCGAGCAGTTCCACGATGGCGGAGGGGGTGGCGGGCAGCCGGGTCAGATACACCCCGAGCGGGGCGAGCGCGTCGTTGATCGCGTTGATCACCGCGGGCGTGGCGCCAATGGCGCCGCCCTCGCCGCAACCCTTGTAGCCGCCGACACCGGGGCCCGGGATCTCGACGTGACCGTATTCGATGGCGGGCACCTCGGTGGCCGTCGGCAACAGGTAGTCGACGAATGTCGACGACAACGGATTGCCGTCGTCGTCGTAGGCGAGGCATTCCAGCAGTGCGCCGCCGATACCCTGCACGGTGCCGCCGGCGATCTGGCCCTCGACGACGTTCGGATTGATCATGGGGCCGACGTCCTCGCTGACGATGTAGCGGGTCAGCGTCACGTGTCCGGTCGCGATGTCCACCTCACAGGTGCAGGCGTGGGTGGCGTTGGCCCAGTGGATCATCGCTTCCATGGGCGAGGTGAACCGCGCCGTCGCCTCCAGCGAGGCCGACATCCCCGGCGGCAGCTGCTGTGGTTCGTAGTAGGCGCGGAAAGCCAAGTCCGCGAACGTCACCCGCTTGTCCGGATCGGACCGCACGCTGGCTGCCGAGCCGGCGAGTTCGATCTCGTCGACCCCCACGCCGAGGCGGTGGGCCGCCATCGTCACGATCTGATGGCGCAGCATCGTGCCGGCTTCGTTGACCGCACCCGCCGTCATCGGCCCGGACCGGCTGCCCTGGGTGCCCGCGCCGTACGGGGTCACCGCCGTATCACCCTGAATGCTCGACACGTCGTCGATGTCGGCGCCCAGCGCGTCGGCGGTGAGCTGAACGACCGTGGTCTCCAGACTGTTTCCGGTGGACCCGCCGTTGACGTAGACGTTGATCTTGCCGGTGGGCTCCATCCGGATGGTGGCGCCCTCGGTGCCCAGATGGCCGGTGGCCGCACCCGTCGGCTCGATGTACGCGGAGAACCCGAGGCCGAGGTAGCGGCCCTGCGCCAGTGCCTCGGCCTGCTCCTTGCGGAACCCTTCGTGGTCGAGGATCTTCACGGCCTGCTCGAAGGTGTCGGCCGGCGCCACGTGGCTGTACGGCATGCCGTTGGCATTGAAGTAGGGCATCTCGTCACCGCGCAGGATGTTGCGCCGCCGCAATTCCACCGGGTCCATGCCCATCTTGCGGGCGGCGATGTCGAGAAGCACTTCGCGCGAGAGGGTTTCGTACTGCCAGGGCCCGCGATAGGCGACCAGTCCGGCGGTATTGGAGAACACCGTCTTGTAGTCGAAGCTGGCCTTGGGTACGCGGTACGGCCCGGGGAAGAACATGCCGATGGCGGCGGTGGTGAGCACCGGGTACGGCGTGGGATAGGCGCCGATGTCCTGGCTGAACTTGATGTCGGCGGCCAGGATGGTGCCTTCGTCGTCGAAGGCCATCCGCACCGTGCCGTCGACGTGGCGGGCCTGCCCGGCGGCCATCAGGTTCTCGCGCCGGTCCTCGATCCACTTCAGGGCGCCGGGTACCTTGCGGGCGGCCAGCATGATGCACATGTCCTCACGCATCGGCACCACCTTCTGGCCGAACCCGCCGCCGGTGTCGCGCATGATGACGCGCACTTTCTGCGCGGGTAGCCCCAGCAGCCGCGCGGCGAAGGCTCGCAGCTCGTGCGGTGTCTGCGTCGAGGCCCACAGGGTCAGCTCCTGGGAGGCGGCCTCCCACTCGACCACCAGACCGCGGGTCTCGATCGGCACCGGCACATAGGTCTGCTGATAGACGTTCTCCGAGACCACGTGCGCCGCGGTGGCGAACAGTTCTTCGTCCGGGGGCGCGCCCGCCATCCCGCCGGCCACGTTGTCGGGGTACGAATCATGGACCACCACTGCGTGATTCACCGCCCGGGTGAAGTCGGCGATCGCCGGCAGTGGCTCGTAGTCGACGTCGACGAGTTCGATGGCGTCCTCGGCGAGATACCGGTTCTCGGCGATCAGCAGGGCCACCGGATCGCCGACGAACTTCACCTCACCCTCGGCCAGTGGCGGGCGGGGCGTGTCGGGGATGTCCTTGCCGGCGACGGCGTGCCAGGCCTCTTTCACCTCGGGGTTCAGATCGGCGGCGGTCAGCACCGCGATCACCCCGGGCGTCGCCAGCGCCGCGGAGACGTCGATGCCCTTGATGGTGGCGCGGGCGAACGGGCTGCGCACGAAACAGGCGTGCAGCATGCCGGGCCGGCTCACATCGTCGACGAAAGTGCCGTGGCCCGTCAGCAGCCGGGTGTCCTCCACGCGCGGTACGCGGGTACCGGCGTAGCGGGTGGTCACCGTGTCGACAGGTGCTGTCTGCGTCATCGGCCGTCGCTCCCCTCAGTCTGCTAAGCAGTCGCTCAGCGGACACACTACTAGGGGACCCCCAGCCCGTACAGGAGGCGCGAAAAGCGGGCGACAACTAGTCGTTGTGGGGTTTGAGACCGACCGCATGGCGCAGCTGCGCCAGGAACTCGCCGTCGTCGTCGCTGCGGACGATGTAATGACACACCGCCACCCGGGTGGCGGTGGCTGCCGCGACCGCGGCGCGGGAGGCGGGCAGCAGCAACTCGAGGCGTTCCCGCATGATCGGGATGACATAGGCCATCCGCTTGATCACGTGCCCGGGTTCGATGTCGATCATCCGCACGCCGGAATACGACTGCTGATACTCGACGATGAACCGCAGTGCCGCGTCGAGTCGTTCACTGCCGCGCAGTCCCGCGGTGGCCTTCGCGATGCCGCGGTCGAACAGTTCACGCTCCCAGAGTCCGAACGCGTCGAGCAGGTCTTCCTTCGAGGCGAACCAGCGGTACAGCGTGGGACGCGAGACGCCCGCCTGCAGCGCCACTTCGGACAGGCTCAACTTGGACATGCCGTTGCGGGCGAGCACCTCCGCAGTGGCCGCAAGAATACGGTCACTGGTTGTCGGATCCGCGTCGGTGTCGGAGGGGGAGAGCTCCTGCTGTCGTGGTGCCACAACAAAATGGTAGTCGGGTGTCTCGCCAGGTCAGGTTTCCGACGCTGAGACGTGCGCCGCATCGGGGGACCGGTGCACCAGCGCGGTGATCTGCGGTGCGTCCATCACCCGGGCATCCCGATGGTCTTGATGTCGAGGTACTCGGTGTAACCGCGGTCGCCGTTGCGGTAGCCCAATCCGGATTGTTTGGTGCCGCCGAAGGGGCTGGTGATACCGAAGTGACTCTTGCCGTTGATGGTGACGTTGCCGGTGCGCATCCGTCGCGCGATACCCATGGCGCGGTCGAGGTCGGTGCCGGAGACTTCGGCGGACAGTCCGTAGATGCTGTTGTTGGCGATCGCGACGGCCTCGTCGTCGCTGTCGTAACCGGTGACGGTGAGGACGGGACCGAAGATCTCCTCCTGGGCGATCCGGGAGTCGGGGTCGACGTCGGCCAGCAGGGTGGGCTGGGTGTAGTAACCGCGGGTCAGCTGCTCGGGAATGCCCCCGCCGGTGATCAGCCGGGCACCGGAGCTCAGCCCGCTCTCGATGAGGCCGAGCACCTTGTCGCGCTGCACGGCGCTGATCTGGGGGCCCTGCATGACTCCGGGAGTCCAGGGATCACCCACCGGGAAGTTCTCCATGGCGGCTTTCAACAACTCCAGACCTTCGTCGTAGCGGCGGCGCGGCAGCAGGATCCGGCTGGGCAGAATGCAGCTCTGGCCGGACATGACACAGGCCATCATGGCCGCCAGGGGCAGCGCGGCGGTCAGGTCGGCGTCGTCGAGCACGATGTGCGCCGACTTGCCGCCGAGCTCCAACAGGGTCTTCTTCACCGTCGGTGCGGCAGCGGCCAGGATGGCGCGGCCGGTGGCCGTCGAGCCGGTGAAGGTGATCATGTCCACCCGCGGATCGGCCGACAGTGCGGCTCCGACTTCGTTGGCGTTCGAGGTGACGACATTGAAGACTCCGGCGGGAATGTCGGTGTCCTCGGCGACGATGCGCCCCAGTTCACTGCCTGACCAGGGGGTGAGCTGGGCAGGTTTGAGTACAACGGTGTTGCCCGCCATCAGAGCCGGCACGGTCTCGGCGATGTTGAGGTAGAACGGCACGTTCCACGGCGTGATCGCCCCGACCACCCCGACCGCCTCGAAGGACAGCTTCCGGCGCGCGGGGCCCATCGGGGTGTCGTGCAGGCCGGTGTCCTGGAGATACCGAAAATCGCGCCCGTGTTCGGCCCAGTGCTTCACTTCGGCGATCGGGCTCTCGATCTGGGAGCCGGTGACCGTCACGGGGCAGCCCACTTCGGTGATGAGCACCCGGCGAAGGTGCTCTTTGTCGCGCTCCAGCGCCGCGTGCAACTGCATCATGCAGTGGAACCGGAACTCGGGATCGCGCGACCAGTCGCCGGCATCGAATGCGCGCCGCGCGGCCGCCACCGCCCGGTCCATGTCGGCCACTGTGCCGTCGGCGGCCTGTCCCACCACTTCTTCGCTGGCGGGGTGTTCGACGTCGAAGAGTGCGCCGGTACCCGCGGGCTGTAGGTCCCCATCGATGAGCATCCGATGTTCGCCGGCGAGCACGCCGGTGTGTTCTGCGATGTCGGTCATGGGCCCAGCTTTACAAAAATGCCCCAGAGTGTCAGGCGAATCCGGTACCTGGTCTACATGGGTCCGTCGGCGGCTTCCCGGAAGATTCGCTGGCGGTGTCGACACGGGGTGCTCAGGCCGGTGGCAGCGGCGCGTCCGTGATCTTCTGGGATAACCTAGCTCCAGTGCGAAAGACGTCCTTGCCGGGTTCAGACTGCAGCCTTGCGAGCTACACGCGCGATCCGGCTGGGCCGTGCAGTGCAAACAGTGAGGTGAATCTTGTCCGAACAGCCAAAGCTCGTCAACGAAGCCACCAGCCCGGTGACGTGTGTCATCGGTGAAGAGTGGGTCGGCCGAGTTGCAGTGCTGTCCGTCTCCGGCGTTGTCGACATGCTGACGGCTCCTCAGCTCGAAGAGGCGATCACCGCCTCGCTGAGCAAGACGCCCGCGGCTTTGGTCGTCGATCTGACTGATGTCGAGTTCCTGGCGTCGGCCGGGATGGGCGTCCTGGTGGGCGCTCACGATCAGTTGCCCGCCGACGTCAAATTCGGCGTTGTCGCCGACGGTCCGGTGACCAGCCGGCCGCTCAAACTGGTGGGTATCGCCGACATCGTCGACCTGTTCCAGACCAGGGACGAGGCACTCGCAAAACTCGATGCGTGAGGTGTATTGGAACCGGGTAGCCCCACTTTTGCCATGACGAAGACCAACGACACCGCGCCCCCCGAATCTGATGGTTTCGAGCGTGCAGGTGTGGTCGCGGACGCTGTGAATGTGGTCAGGCTGCGCGAAGAGTTGGAGCAGTGGTTGCGGCAGGGTTTCGAACTCGACGCACTACGGCTCAACGACCTGGTGCTGGCCGTCAACGAGGCACTGGCCAACGTGGCCGAGTTCGCGTACCGCCACGCCACCCACGCCGGCACAGTCGAGTTGCGTGGTGAGTACGACAGATCGACATCGATCCTGACCATCACCGTCAGCGATCACG
The DNA here is from genome assembly GCF_057656995.1 of Mycobacterium sp. Soil_C_30. NCBI lineage: Bacteria > Bacillati > Actinomycetota > Actinomycetes > Mycobacteriales > Mycobacteriaceae > Mycobacterium > Mycobacterium sp. Soil_C_30. The sequence continues at coordinate 71,774 of NZ_JBDGJH010000018.1, forward strand.
GGACGTGGCGTGACTCGACCGAACGCGAGGCCAAACGCACCAGGGGCCGCGGTATCCCGTTGATGGAGGCGCTGTCCGACGAGGTGGGCATCGACGCCGGTGACCACGGCACCACCGTTCGGATGCGGTTCGGCAACATCGCGGTGAGCACCGCGCGCAACGGCGACGAAGTGCCTGCCTAGAAACAGGGAGTTTGGGGACGGTGCCGGCGTGCGCCTCTCGGCAAGTGGTCGCTCGAGGCGACTGAGGTGTGGTACCCGGGGCATGCTCGGCACCGTCGATATGTCCAACGGGGCGACCTGCGGAAGAATTCCCCTCGTGAAGGAGTGCCCGCCATGACGGACATCACGTATCCAGCGCCGGCCGGCCCGCTGCCGGACTACCGCGCCCAGCCCGCCGGTGAGGGCCCGTGGCCGGCGGTGGTCGTCATTCACGACGCCTTCGGGTTGACCGCCGACATCAAACGCAGTTGCGATCGGCTCGCAGCGGAGGGGTATCTGGCGTTGGCGCCGGCGCTGTTCCGTCGCGGCAACCGCGTGGCATGCGTGGTGGCCACCATGCGGGCGTTGAGTACCGGCAGCGGTGCGGCCATCGACGACGTGGTAGCCGCGCGCGACGCGCTGGCGGCCGACCCGTCCTGCACCGGCAAGGTCGGTGTCCTCGGTTTCTGCATGGGTGGCGGGTTCAGTTTGCAGCTGGCGCCGCGGGGGGTGTTCGACGCGGCCGCTCCCAACTACGGCAACTGGCCGAAAGACCCAGCGGTGCTGGCAAATTCGTGTCCCACCGTAGCGAGCTACGGCGCCAAGGACCCCACTCTCAAGGGTGCGGCGGACAAGCTCGAACGCATCCTGACCGACGGGGGAGTTGCCCACGACGTCAAGGAGTATCCCGAAGTCGGACACTCGTTCATGAACGACTGGGGAACGCCCGCGGCATTGCAGTTCGTCACCCGCGCGGCAGGCTTCTTCTATTCCGAACCCGAGGCGGAGGACGCGTGGGTGCGCATCCTGAGGTTTTTCGGTGAGCACTTGCGGTGACCTGACACCGTGCACACGGGCGTAGCGTTGACCGGGCGTGTCCGGGGTATCGGAACCTGGGGGGCCACACGCACTCAGGAGTCAGAGGAAGAGGTTGGAGAGTATGAGCACTGTGCCCGCAATCGCACTGAACAACGACACCACCATCCCGCAGCTGGGGTTCGGCGTCTACCAGGTGCCGCCGGACGACACCGCGCCGACGGTGAGGACCGCCCTGGAGATCGGCTACCGCCACATCGACACCGCCGAGATGTACGGCAACGAGAAGGGCGTGGGCGAAGGCATCCGGGCCGCCGGACTGGCCCGCGGCGACGTCTACATCACCAGCAAGCTCAACAACGGCTTCCACAAGCCGGATGATGCGCGCCGCGCGTTCGATGACACCCTGGCGGCACTGGGCTACGACTACGTCGACCTATTCCTGATCCACTGGCCGCTGCCCACCCTGTACGACGGCGACTTCGTGTCGACATGGAATGTGTTGGAGGAGTTCGCCAGGGACGGGCGGGCCCGCAGTATCGGGGTGTCGAACTTCCAGCCGGCGCACCTGGACAAGCTCGCCGCCGGATCCTCCACGGTTCCCGCGGTCAACCAGATCGAGGTGCACCCGTACCTGACCAACGACGAGGTCCGCGCCTACGGCCAACAGCACGGCATCGTGACCGAAGCATGGTCGCCCATTGCCCAGGGCAAGGTGCTCGGTGACAGCACCATCACCGGCATCGCCGAGGCCACCGGCAAGACGCCGGCACAGGTGGTGCTGCGCTGGCATGTCCAGCGCGGCGATGTCGTCTTCCCGAAGTCGGTGACTCCGGACCGGATGCGGGAGAATTTCGAGATCTTCGACTTCGAGCTCGACGGCGATCAGATGGCCGCGATCTCGGGCCTGGACAAAGGCGAGGACGGGCGCACCGGCCCGAACCCGGACACGTTCGACTACATTCCGGGCTGAGTTCGCTAGCCGGTCTGAGAAACTCTCCGCGACAGCATGATTCGGGTGTCATCGGCGGGTTCGAAGCGGTAGCCGCTGCCACGGACGGTCACCAGAGACCGTCCGTGGCTGCCCAGCTTGGCCCGCACACGTTGCACATGGGTGTCCACGGTGCGCTCCGAGATCGTCGCCACTGCACCGGAATCCGGTGCAGTGACATCACCCCACACGTTGTGCATCAGCTCGGCGCGGGGTACCGCGCGCCCGGCGGCGGTGACCAGATACTTGAGCAGTTCGAATTCGCGGTACGCCAGCCGCACCGGTGTGCCGTCAACCGTCACCCACCGGTGCGGCACGTCGACGAGGAGCCCGCGCTGCGGGGCCTCGGTGTCGCGTACCGGTTGTTCGCCGGCCGTCAGCGACGCCTTGCGGGCCCGTACACCCGGTAGCAAGCGGCTCATCATGGTGCCGAACTCGTCGGCGAGTTCGGCCGCCCGCTGCGGCAGCCCCGGCGGGTCGGTCGGTACGTCGAGGACCACCACGACGCGCATGGTCGGCCCCGGGGCGGGCTCGGCAGGGCCCACGGCCTGATACACGGGTCCACTGTCGCGGCCGCCACGCCTGCGGTGAACAGTTTCGTTCGGCGTGAGCGCAATACGGTTCAGAACGCCGGAATGACTTGTCCCCGGTAGGCCTGTAGCAAAAACGCCCGTACGTCATCGCCGTTCAGCGCCGCCGCCAGGGCGCGGATGCGCGGGTCGGCACGCAGTTCCGAACGGGTCACCAGGTACTCGGCGTACGTGGTGTTGCCGTGGTCGCAGTGCAGCGCGTCGCCGGCGCCGACACCCAACCCCATGGCCTGATTGCCGAACAGGAAGACCACGTCGAAATCCTCGCGGGCGCCGCCGAGCAACCAGCTGCTGATCTCCTTGAGGATCAGCGCGCGGGGGTTGGCCCTGATGTCACCGAGGGTGCGCGGTGCCGGTCCGGGTGGACACGTCAGCAGCCCGAGGTCATGCAGCATGCCCAACGCCCGGTCGGCGTTCACCGGGTCGGCGGGTAGCGCCACCTCTGTGTAGTCGGCGATATCGGTGAGGTGGAGGATTCCGCTGCCGGGCCGGGCATAGAGGCCGAACGGTTCGATGTGTACGGGCGCCACCGCCACCAGCGGCGCGCCGGTGCGGCCGGTGAATTCCTCCAGGAACGGCAGGTACTGGAAGAAGTTCGCGTCCAGTCGGCCTTCTGCGAGCAACTCGTTGGGCTCGTCGAAAGACTCGAACACCTCGATGCGCAGGTCGATGCCGTGACCGGCGAGGGCCGGCCGGAGGAAATCGAGCACCTCGGCATGGGGGATCGGGGTGGCCCCGACGCGCAGCGCGCGCATACCCCGCCCGCCGACCGAGCGGATGGACCGTCCACGCTGCATGCCGGCAGATTACCGCTCAACACGATTGTGTCCGACTGTGTCGTAATAGAACTCACGGTGACGCCAGGGCTGGTGGTCGGCGGGGCGCGATTCCTATCGTGCCGAAAGCTCACCACCACTCGACTCGAAGGGCGGACACCCATGTCCGAGACAACAGCGCCGGCCGACGGCGGCGGCTCACCGGAGCCGGACACCAACGCTCCCGCACGCCGGTTGCGCGGCGATCTGGGCGTCGCCTCGATCGTGTTCATGGTGGTGGCCGCGGCCGCACCGTTGGGTGTGATCGGTGGCGTGGTGCCGTTGGGCCTGGCCGGCGGCAACGGCGCAGGTTTCCCCGCCGCGTTCGTGGTGGCCAGCGTCATCCTGCTGCTGTTCGCGGTCGGATTCACCGCGTTGACGCCGTTCGTCGACGACGCCGGTGCCTTCTTCTCGTATGTCCGCCAGGCCCTTGGCTTTCCGGTGGGCATCGGGATCGCCTTCGTCGCGCTGGTCAGCTATGTGGCACTGGAGGCCGGCGTCTACGGCCTACTGGGGCCGGCCGGAGCGGTGGTGCTGGAACTGTTCGGCGGGCCCAGCCTGCCGTGGTGGCTGTTCGCCGCGGTCGGGTTCGCGCTGACCACCTATCTGGGTTACCGCAACATCAACCTGTCCAGCCGGGTCCTGGCAGTGCTGCTGACCGCCGAGATCGCCATCGTGCTGGTGTTGGACCTGGTGATCGTGGTGCGGGGAGGCGATCACGGATTGTCGTCGGGCATCGTGAACCCGGATGCGATCTTCTCCGGTTCGGTGGGCATCGGATTGCTGTTCGCCCTGCTCGGCTTCATCGGCTTCGAAGCCACCGCGATCTTCCGGGACGAGGCCCGCGATCCCGAGCGCACCATCCCGCGCGCCACCTACGTCGCGTTGATCCTGATCGGCGGGTTCTACGCCCTGTCCAGCTGGGCGTTGATCTCCGGGTGGGGTGACGAGGAGGCGATCACCCGGGCCACCGATTCGGGCGGCACCTTCCTGGCCGACACCGCCCAGCGCTACATCGGCCTGGTCGGCACCGACCTGATCACCGTGCTGTACTTCACCAGCCTGTTCGCCTGCATCCTGGCCTTCCACAATGTGGCGTCGCGGTACGTCTTCGCGTTGTCGCAGCGCGGCGTGCTGCCGGAGTCTTTGAGCCACGCCCACTCTCGGCATGCCTCGCCCCATCAGGCGTCGCTGTGGATCTCCGGGGTGGTGGCCATCAGCGTGCTGCTGGCCGTGGTGTTCGGGCTCGACCCGGCCGCCCAGTTCTACACCTGGTTCGCGGGCGCGACGACGGTCGGTTTTGTCGTGTTGTTGATCGCCACCAGCGTCGCGGTGCTGGTGTTCTTCGCCAGGGACCGGCGTGGGTATTCGCAGTGGCGGGTCCGAATCGCCCCGGCGCTGGGTCTGGTGGCGCTGGCCGCCGCGCTGGTGCTGATCCTGACCAACCTGTCGGATCTGGTGGGCGGGTCGAGCGTGTTGGGCTGGGTGATCATCGGACTGCTGGTCGTTTCCTTCATCGCCGGTGTCGCGGTCGGCAACCGGGTGGCAGCCAAGACGCAGGTGACGGCATGACCCAAGTCACCGAAGGTGCAGTGGCACGGGTCGATTCAGACGGCGCCCGGGAACTCATCCGCCGGCTCGAGGATGGCTCACTCACCGAGATCGAGGTGGCCTGGAGTGATCCCTTCGGCCACGCCCAGGGCAAACGGATCCCGGCCGCGCAGTTCCTGGGCCGGGCCCAGGGCACCGGCTTCGCGTTCTGTGAGGCATCACTGGGCTGGAACACCGATGCCACGGTGATCGACGGGTTGTCCCTGACCAACTGGGCCGGTGGCTATCCCGATGTGTATGCGGTACCGGACTTTTCGACCTTCACGCCGGTGCCGTGGCGTCCCGGGGTGGGTCATGTGATCTCCGATATCGTCAGCCACGACCGGTCACCGTCACTGCTGGATCCCCGCGCGGTGCTGCGCCGCGTACTGGCACGGCTGGAGTCGCTGGGTTACACCGCCAAAGTGGGTGTCGAGTACGAGTTCTACCTGCTGGAGCCGGATGGATCGCCGTTCCAGAACGACATCCACGCCTACTCGCTGGAGAACGCCAACGCCCTGGATCCGCTGATCACCGACCTGTACGAGACGCTGGGCGCCTTCACCAGATTGGAAGGGGTGCAGACCGAATACGGTCCGGGCCAGGTGGAGACCAACCTGGTGTACACCGACGCGCTGGCCGCCGCCGACGACAGCGCCCGGCTCAAGTACGCCGCCAAAGAAGTGGCCCGTAAACACGGCAAGCTGGCCAGTTTCATGCCGAAACCGTTCTCGGAGCACTCCGGCAGTTCGTCGCATCTGCACATCTCGTTGTGGCAGGGCGAGACGCCGGCTTTCGAGCCGGTGAACGGGTCCGAGAGTGATACCGCCTTGCTGGCGATCGCCGGCCTGCTGGATCACTTGCCGTCGATCACCCTGTTCGGTGCACACTCGGTGAACGCCTACCGCCGCTTCGCGCCGGACACCTTCGCCCCGGATACCGTGAACTGGAGCCGCGACAACCGCAGCGCTGCGGTGCGCTCCCTGATCGAGCCCGAGCCCGGTGCCAGCCGCATCGAACTGCGAACCGGCGCTTCGGATTCCAACCCATACTGGTTGGTGGCGTCAGCGCTGGCCGCCGTGATCGCCGGCCTGGAGGCGGGGCGGCGGCCACCGGCGGCCGCGTCGGGCAATCTCTACGGTGTCGGCACACCGCTGCCCGATTCTCTGGGCACCGCACTGGCGCTGGCCACCCAGGATGACACCATCGCCGAGATTCTCGGCGCGGCCTCGGTGGCGGATTTCGCAGCCATCGCCCGCAGCGAGTGGCAGCAGTATGTTGGCCATGTCAGCGACTGGGAACGCCAACGCTACCTGGCACATTCGTGACAGCCCCGCGATTCGGGGTATGGGCTCCGGTGTACGGCAATCACGGCGCCAGGGCGCACCCCGACGACGCGCCCGACGCCGGCTACCGGCGCAATCGGGACCTGTTGGTCCATGCCGAGCAGGTGGGGTTCGACGCCACCCTGGTGGCCCAGCACGTCGTGCATCCCAGCAATGTCGACGACGATGTGCTGGAAACGTGGTCCACGCTGGCGGCGCTGGCCGAGGCCACCAGCCGCATCGAATTGATCGGCGCCATCAAGCCACTGCTGGTGAATCCGTTGGTGTTCGCCAAGATCGCCGGGAACATCGCCGACATCTCCTCGGGCCGGCTGTCGATCAACGTCGTCAGCGGATGGTTTTTGCCCGAGCTGGAAGCCCTCGGCGTGGACCTGCTCGATCACGACGACCGCTATGCCTACACCAGCACCTGGCTGGACACCGTGACGGCGCTGTGGGCCGGCAAACAAGTGCCTTCCGCCACGCATCCGACCGGGCAGCCTGCACTGGTGCGGCCCCTGCCCGCGGTGGTTCCCCCGGTGTACCTGGGTGGGGAATCCGAACCGGCGCGGGCGCTGGCCGCCCGGTACGCCGACGTGTTCTTCATCAACGGCAGGCCACTGGAGGCGACGGTCGCGGTGATCGACGACCTGAGGGCCCGACCGCGTGACGGTGCGCCCTTGCGGTTCGGATTGTCGGCGTTCGTGGTGGCTCGGGACACCGAAGCCGACGCCCATGCCGAGCTGGCCCGGTTGCAGGCCCTGGTGGACGCTGAGCAACGTCCGGAGATCTCGTCGGGCACCGACCCGAAAACCCAGATGTACAAGGTCCTTTCCGGTACCAGCCGGGTGGGCTCCAACGGTGGCACGCTGGCCGGCCTGGTGGGCAGCTACGACCAGGTGGCCGAACGCATCACCGCGTTCCAGCACGCCGGTATCGATCTGTTCATGTTGCAGTTCCAGCCGCTGGAGGCCGAGCTGGACCGGTTCGCCGAGCACATCATTCCGCGCTTCCGCTGACAGGAGAACCTGATGAGTGTCAGTCCCACCCGGTCGACGAGCCCTTCCAACGTCGTGCCCGTTTCCACCGGCCAGCGGCTGGAGCGCCTGGACGCGATCGTCGAGGACCTGCGCCACGAGGACGCCGCGGCCGAACGGGACCGGGTGCTGCAGTACGACGCCGTGGAGCGGCTGCGCCAGGCCGGCATTCTCGGCCTGCGGGTGCCCACCCGCTACGGTGGGCCCGGCGCCAGTGTGCGGGACGTGCTCGGCGCGGTCATCCGGATCGCCAGCGGCAGTTCCAATGTGGCACAAGCGCTTCGGGCCCACTTCGGATTCTCCGAGCGGCTCCTGAGCAACCGCGCCACCGACGCCGAACGACAGGAGTGGTTCCCGAAGATCGCCGCCGGACTGGTGGTGGGCAACGCCATCACCGATTCCGGCGGCAAGGCGCCGGGCAGCGCTGACACCAAGGTGCTGGCCGACGAGGACGGCGTGCTGCGGCTCAACGGCCACAAGTTCTACTCGACGGGCACGTTGTATGCCGATGTCATCGCCGTATCCGCGGTCGACGCTCACGGCCGCGATCTGCAGGCCATCATCCCCACCGATCGCGAAGGCGTCGAATTGTTCGACGACTGGGACGGTTTCGGGCAGCGCACCACGGCCAGCGGCGGGACCCGGTTCACCCACGTGGCGGTGGAACCCGTCGAGGTCACCACCGTCTCCGACGGCGCTCACCTCGGGCACAGCACCACCTTCCTGCAGCTGTACCTGGCCGCGGTGGCGGCGGGTATCGCGGCCGCCGTGCGCGCCGACGCCGTCGAGTACGTGCGCCGCCGCGCGCGGCCCGCCGCGCACTCGCTGGCCGACACGGCCGCGGCAGATCCCTTTGTGCTGCACGCCGTCGGCGAGATTGCCGCGTCGGCCGCAGCCGCTGAGGCGTTGGTGTTGTCGGCCGCTGATCATCTGGATGCGCTGGTGGACGACGATCGCATCGATGATCCCGATGCCCTGGCCCGCGCTGCGGTCACCGTCGCCGAAGCGCAGCTGATCGCCGAGCGGCTGACGCTGACCGCGGCGCAACGACTGTTCGACACCGGGGGAGCGTCGGCCACGGCCAGGTCGTTGAATCTCGATCGGCACTGGCGCAACGCCCGCACCCTGGCCACCCACAGCCCGCTGGACTACAAGGCTTATGTCGCCGGCGATCACGCCGTCAACGGAACGACGCCGCCGGCCAACGGCTACTTCTGAGGGGTCCGCCGTCAGAACTCCAGGAGGTACTCCAGGTGGCGGCGGGAGAACTCCATCCGCCACTCGGGCAGTGTGCCCGACAGCCGCACCAGGCCGGGTTCGAAATCGACGTCGGTCAGCTGCAGCCCGTGCGGCAACTCGGGCAACCTGATCCGGTAGGCCGGCGTGCGCCGCGGCAGCGGCCACCTGCGCCGCCGCAGTGTCACCGCCCGAGGTGTCAGCATCAGAACCGAGCCGTCCAGCACCGCGTCGATCTCCACATGTCCGAGCCCGGGCCGTCGCGCAAACCGCACGCGAGCCACCCCGTCGTCACCGATGGTGCCGGCAAACCGGGGAGCCATTGTCGGCAGCAGGTCGTCGAGCGCCGAGGTCGAGACGTCGAGGGTGAGGTGGACCGGGGCGGCGACCACTGTCGGAGGGGCGCCGGGGCGTAGATGCACGTTGCGCAGCACCGCCGAGGCGCGGTCGAAGAGGCCGCCCTGCCAGCCGATGTCGGTGGCAGAGACGTGCACGTCATCGAGTTGTCCGACCGCCAGGCGCCGCACGTCGAGGCGCGACTCGAGCTGTGAGACGGTCAAGGTGATGGGGCCGCTGTCCGCGCGCACCGTCATCCGGCGCCCGACCACCAGGCGGCGAAGCGTGATGAACACGGTGCGGTAGGCGGCGGCCGCGCCGGTGGACACCGGCGGCACCGCCACCGCCGTCGACCACAGCGCCGACACCATGTCCAGCGGACGGAACGGATCCCAGCGGCGGCTCGGACCTCCTGCGCGCCGGTTGGGCCCCGTCATGGCCCCACCCTATGTTGATGGACATGATGTCGACGGTCACCGAACCTGTCCTCCAGAACCGTGGCGCTGTCATCGTCGGGGGAAGCCGCGGTGTCGGGCGCGCCGTCGCGCAACTGCTGGCGCAGCTCGGCGCCGGTGTGGTGATCAACGGACGCGGTGCGGACGCCGTCGCCGAGACGGTCGAGTCGATCAACGGCGCAGGGCACACCGCGGTCGGCTTCTCCGGATCACCCTCGGATGAGGCAAGTGCGCAGGCGCTGGTCGCGACCTGCGTCAAGCATTTCGGCGACATCGACATCCTGGTGAACTGCGCCGGAATCGCCGAGCCGCCCGAGTCGTCGATCCTGACCGTCACCGGTGCGCAGTTCGACGAACTGATGGCCAGCCACATCGGGACCGTGTTCCACACCTGCCGGGCCGCCGCTCCGCGCATGGTCGCACGCTCGGCGGGCGCGATCGTCAACACCAGCTCGTTCGCGTACCTCGGCGACTACGGCGGCACCGGCTACCCGGCGGGCAAAGGGGCGGTCAACGGTCTCACCATGGCCATCGCGGCCGAGCTCAAGGAGTACGGGGTGCGCGCCAATGTGGTGTGTCCCGGCGCGAGAACTCGGCTGTCGACCGGCGCCGACTACGAAGAGCAGATTCGCACCCTGCACCGTCGCGGACTCCTCGATGAGGTGTCCATGCAGGGCGCGTTGGCCCCGGCGCCGCCGGAGTATGTCGCGGCGCTGTACGCCTACCTGGTCAGTGACCTCGCCCGCGAGGTCACCGGGCAGATCCTGATCGGTGCAGGCAATTTCGTCGGCCGGTTCGACCGCCCGGCGCCGGCGTTTCTCGGGTACCGCGACCATGACACCTCGCCGCCGTGGAGCGGCGAGGAACTTCACGCCATGATCACCGGCGCGGCCGGTTGATCAGCCCAACACGCGCGGTGTGACGGTGACCGTCCCGGCACCCGGGGTGGGCCGGTTCGGATCCGCCGGCGCGGGGGCACCACTGGTGCCAGGCTGCGGGATGGACCCGCCAGGCGGCACCAACGAGTGGGTGTTCGGTGCGACGGGCTGTTCGGCGCCCGGTGCGAGCTCGCAGTTGAGCCGCATCCGGACCGACCGGCCCGACGGCTGCTGCTCGAGCACGATGCACTGCGACTGCGGCAGGTCGTTGCCGATGGCGCCGCCGAATGTGCCCTTGTAGCCCAGGCTCTTCAGGATGGCGATGGCACGGCCGTAGGGCTCGCCGGTGACGTCGGGAACCTCGGCATTCGCCTGGCCGGTGCCCAGGACGGCCATGGACACCGCGGCACTGGAGCCGGCGACGAGAAGAGCAAGCTTCTTCACTACGGGCCTATTCACTCAAGAACCTTCTTCCGTTTCTGCGGTGTGAACCTATCGCAGTAGCCATAGCGGTGAAACTCCAACCAAGACGCCCGGGTTATCGCCGGTGCCTCACCAAACGTTTCGCGGGGCTTGCTCGCCGGTGGCCGCGTCGCAGGTCAACCGCCGTTTCCGCGGAGGATGTCCTCGGCGCAGCGCAGCCGGGTGTGCCCGGTCTGGTCCATGCAGATCCGGACCGGGGATTCGGTTTCGTACGGCGGTGGGGCAGCCGGCGAGGTGGTCACCACGGGGTTGGGGATCTGCGCCGGACTGCTGGACCACAGGTAGCGGTCTGTGTACTGCAGGTTGGCGCAGTACACGCTGGTGCCCTCGGCGGTGACGCCGGTGGCGCTGGCCTGCGGGCAGTCGCCGCCGATCGCGGCGGTACCCGGACTCACGGTCGGTGTGGTGGTCGGTGAGGCGGTCTCGGTTTCGGTGACCACGTCCGTCTCGGTCTCGGTGGCGGCGCCGGCGGTGACCGGCGGCGGAGCCGGAGCCGGCGTGGTGGTACGCGCAGTGGTGGCAGTGGTGGCGGTGGTTCTGGTGTCGGCCCCGGTCTCCTTGTCGGCGGTGAACTCGCCGACCGCGAACGCCACCGCGATCACCAACAGCAATGCCAGGACCACGGGCACCAGGACAGCAGGGCGGGCCCAGCTTCGGGTGGTGGCCGTGGGTGCGGTCTCGGTGGCGGTGGCCAGGCGGGTGGCCTCGACGGCGCCGCTGCCGCCGGCGTCGAGGCTCGATGCCGACGCGGGCGCCCCGATCTGGTGCGCCAGGGCCCGGGCGAAGTCCATGCACCGGGCATAGCGGTCGGCCGGGTTCTTCGACAGCGCTTTGCCCAGCGCCGGATCCAGATGCGCCAGCTCGGGTTTGCGATGGCCCAGGCTCGGTGGCGATGCGGTGAGGTGCTGGCTGATCACCACTGCGGGATTGGAGTGCTGGAACGGCGGTGCCCCGGTCAGCAGGTGAAAGGCCGTGGCAGCCAGAGCGTATTGGTCGGCGCGGCCGTCCAATGGGTTGCCCATCAGCTGTTCCGGGGCGGCATAGGACACCGTCCCGACGGTCATGTTGGTGGCGGTCAGGCCACTGGCTTCGTCAGCTCTGCGAGCAATGCCGAAGTCCGCCAACAGGATTCGTTGACTACCGGCGGTCGATCGCGCAATCAGGATGTTCGCCGGCTTGACGTCACGGTGCAGCAGCTGACGGTCGTGGGCGTAGTCGAGTGCTTCGGCCACTGCGTTGACGATCGCCAGCACCTGCTCCGGCGGCAGACCGCCCGGGTGTTTGCGCAGCAGCACGCCCGCGTCGGTGCCGTCCACGTAATCCATCGAAATCCACAGCTGGCCCTCGAACTCGCCGCGGTCGTGCACACCGACGATGTGCGGGTGCCACAGACCGCCCGCCAGGTCGGCTTCACGTTCGAACCGGTCGCGGAACTCGCGGTCCGTGCTCGCCGACGGTGGCAGCACCTTCAGCGCGTCCTGGCGGGGCAGTCGCGGATGGTGGGCGAGGTACACCTCACCCATACCGCCTGCGCCGAGCAGGCGGATGATCGTGTAGCCAGCAAAGGTGGCACCGTCGGCCAACGGCATGTGGCGGATGGTACAGGTGATCGGGCTGCAGACGTCAGGGCGCGACGAGCAGGGTGCGGGTGCGGGCCCGGATCTGGTGCAGCGCGTCCTCGGTGACGCCGAGGACGCGCAGGCAGGCATCGGCCACCCGTTCGGGAAGTGCGGCGCTGTTGTCGGCGGTCTGGGCGGCCCGCATGTTGACCAGGGCTTCGACGAGGCGGAACGGCAGGTCGGCGGTGTCGTCGTCGACGGGGGCGGTGGCCTGACTGCAGCGCAGATAGAACAGCCGCAGCCGTTCGCGGTCCGCCCAGAACGAGGCCAGCCGTGCCTCCCGGAGTTCGGGCAGCAGGTACAGCGCTCCCAGGTTCCACCGGCCGGTGAGCAGCTGGGCACCGTCGAAAGCGGCCAGGGCATGCAGCTGTTGGGGCGCCGACAGGGTCGGTGTGACTTCGGTGAGTCGCTGGGAGAAATGCAGTGAGGGAGTCACGGTCTGGTGCAGCAGCGCGGACAGGATCTCGTCCTTGGTGCGGAAGTAGTGGTAGAGCGAGGCCTGCCGGACGCCGACCGCCTCGGCGATGGTGCGGGTGGAAGTGCTGGCGTAACCGCGCGTGGTGAAGAGCTCGCCTGCGGCATCGAGGATTTCATCGCGGGCGCCTGCGCCCGGCCGCCGCTGGGTGGTGAGCCGGGGCCGGCCCCGAGTGGTGGTCACCGCCTCATCGTGGCTCAGCAACACGGGGAAGTGGAGTCTCCGAGTTTTCTGTCACACGACAGAAACACACGCGACGTAGCGGTTACCTGCGCTCATTCATTGGTTACGCCGGTGACACCAACGGCGCCACTGAGATGTGAAAACTGTCAGTCGACAGGCTGATGGCTCAGAGTTGCGCCGCCCGCGCCTGGAACATCGACCAGCGGGAGTGACCGATGGCCAATGCCACCTCGGAGATCGCAGCAGGTGCCCCCGACACGGGTGCCCGGGCCGCGGGTGCCGACGTCGCCGCCGACGGTTCGCCGCGGCTGGTCGCCACCGTCGACGACCTCTCGGTGACGTTCCGGCGAAACGGCAAGGATGTGCATGCCCTGCGCGGTGTCTCCCTGCGTATCCGCGCCGGCGAGATCATCGGCCTGGTCGGCGAATCCGGGTCCGGGAAAAGCGTTCTGGGATTCAGCATGCTCGGGCTGCTGCCGGGGCACGCCCGGGTCGACGGCGCGGTGCAGGTGGCCGGCTCGGACATGGTCCACGGCGCGGACAAACTCCTGCGCAAGGTGCGTCGTCTCGATCTCGGCGCGGTCTTCCAGGACCCCATGACCTCGCTGAACCCCACGATGCGGATCGGCAGGCAGGTGGCCGAAGCGGCGGGCAGTGACGCCGAGGCCCTGCGCCTGCTGACCGCGGTGGGTATCCCGGACCCGCAACGCCGCATGCGGGCGTTCCCACACGAACTCTCGGGTGGATTGCGGCAGCGGGTGATGATCGCCATCGCCATCGCCGGCGATCCCGACCTGATCATCGCCGACGAACCGACCACCGCACTGGACGTCACGGTGCAGGCGCAGGTGCTGCGGCTGCTGCGCCGTCTCCGTGACGAGATCGGTTGCAGCATCGTGCTGATCACCCACGATCTCGGTGTCGCAGCCCAGATCTCCGATCGCATCGCGGTGCTTTATGCCGGGCGGATCGCCGAGATCGGACCCACCGCCGGGGTGCTGTCGCAGCCCGCGCATCCCTACACCCACGGCCTGCTGCGCTCCCGGCTGACGCTGAAGACCTCACGTGAGCACCGGCTGGCGGCGCTGGCCGGTTCGGTGCCCAGCCCGGTAACGCCCCCGCCGGGGTGCGCCTTCGAACCTCGCTGCCGGGTGTCCAAACCCGAATGCACCCGCACGCCACCTGATCCCGTTGCCGTTGGCCACGACCGGGTCAGCGCCTGCATTCTGCCCGGTGAACAGGTCAGTGCCGAGCTCGGATCACCGGCCGCCGAACCCGTCCCGGAGCCGCCCGTCGTGAGCGCTGCCACGCCGGTGAGCGCACCCGCGGTGTCGGTGCGCGATGCCACCAAGGTGTTCTCGGTCAAGCGTCACGGGAAACTGCATGCTCTGCGGGGCATCTCACTCGACGTCGCCCAGGGGGAGTCGGTGGCGCTGGTCGGCGAGAGCGGTTCGGGCAAATCGACACTGTTGCGCCTGATCGCCGGATTGGACACTCCCACTGCGGGTTCGGTGACCCGCAACGGTGGTACCGGACCTCAGATGGTGTTCCAGGACGCCGGCGCGTCGCTGACCCCGTGGCTGTCGGTGGGGGAACTGATCGCCGAACGCCTCAAAGGTTCCGGGCTGTCGCGACGCCGGCGCCAGGACGCGGTGGCGGAGGTGCTGGAGCGGGTCGGATTGCCCAAGGAGGTGGCCAAGTCCCGTTCGGCGCAGCTGTCAGGCGGTCAGCGGCAGCGGGTTTCGCTGGCCCGTGCCACGGTGGTACCGCCCTCGGTGCTGCTGTGCGACGAACCGACCAGTGCCCTGGACGTGTCGCTGGCGGCCTCGGTGCTGAATTTGATCGGCGACCTGCGGCGCTCGCTGGACATGTCGGTGGTCTTCGTGACCCACGACCTGTCGGTCGCACGGGTTGTCGCTGACCGGGTGGCTGTCATGTACCTGGGCCGCATCGTCGAGATCGGTCCCGTCGACGAGGTGATCGCACGCCCCACGCACCCTTACACGCAAGCCCTCGTCGACTCCATTCCCGATCTGGGTCGCCAGACCCCGCTGCTCAGCGGCGAACCCGCGAGCCCTCTGTCGCCGCCGAGCGGATGCGCCTTCCACCCGCGCTGTCCCATCGCGATCGACGCGTGCAGTGACACCGCGTTGGACGTCCGGCTCGAGGGCCGCCCCGGTGGCCTTCACCAGTTGGCATGTATCGAGAGGAAGGCGAGCTGAATGGCTGTCATCACCGACGCCGTACTGCCGGCCCCGGCGGCCGCGGCCGGGAGACCACGGCGCGCATGGGCTTTGGCCACCTCACGTGCCACCATGATGAACTGGGCGGGGTTTTCACTGCTGTTCCTGGTGACGCTCATCGCGGTGGCCGTGCCGCTGATCTCCCCGTACGACCCGCTGGTGCCGGCGGGCATGCCGCTGCAGGCGCCGGGTGCCAACGGCTTTCTGCTCGGCACCGACAACATCGGCCGCGACATCCTCTCGCGGGTGCTCTACGGCGTGCGGTCCAGCTGGTTCGCCGCGCTGGCGGTGGTGGCGGTCGGTCTGCTCATCGGCGGACTGGTCGGATTGATCGCCGGAACGGTCGGTGGCTGGGTCGATACGCTGCTGATGCGCATCACCGACGCCTTCCTGTCGCTGCCCGCGCCGGTGCTCGCCATCGCTGTGGTGGCCGCCTTGGGCCCCGGATTCGTCCACACGTTGATCGCGGTGTCGATCGTGTGGTGGCCGTTCTACGCGCGCCTGGTCCGCGGTGAGGTGGCCCGGCTGGCGGCCCGCCCGCACGTCGAGGCGGCAAAGCTGGCCGGTGTCGGGAGATTTCGGCTTGCGTTCCGCCACCTGATGCCGGGCGCGGTGCCCAATTCCCTGGTGGCGGCGAGCCTCGATATCGGGACGCTGATCCTGACTCTGGCCGCCCTGTCGTTCCTGGGGCTCGGGCAGTCGGCACCCGCGCCCGAACTCGGCGCCGATGCCGCCCGCAACCTGAGTTACTTCCTGCAGCAATGGTGGATTCCGGTGATGCCCGGTCTGGGGGTCCTGGTCCTGGCACTGATCGGCAACATCGCCGGCGACAGCCTGCGCAACCTGATGAAGACGGTCTAGATGAAAACATTCATAACAACGCGGCTGGTCGCGATGGTGGCCATCCTGATCGCCCTGACCGGCGTCATGTTCATCCTGCAGCACATCTCGCCACTGGATCCGGTGAAAGCCCAACTGGGCGCGCAGGCCTCGGCGGACGCGGTGGCCGCGCGGCGCGAAGCACTCGGCCTCAACGAACCGATGCTGACCCAGTTCTGGAACTACCTGACCGCCGCGGTCCAGGGCGACCTCGGTACGTCATACCGCACCCGCCATCCCGTCGCCTCCGACCTGGGTGACTTCCTGCCCGCCACACTGGAACTGGCGCTGTGCGGTATCGCGCTGGCGCTGGTACTGGCCGTTCTGCTGGCGTTCTCCACGACGCTGAAGTGGCGTGGCGCCGGGGTGCTGCGGGCCATCCTGTTCACCGGTGCCTCGGCGCCGATGTTCCTGCTGGGCATTCTCGGGTTGATCGTCTTCTATCAACAGCTCGGCTGGGTACCGGCCAACGGGCGCATCGGTGTGGCCAATCCGCCCGACGGGCCCACCGGCCTGCTGACGGTCGACGGGCTGCTGCACGGCCGGTTCGACGTCGTAGTCGACGCCCTGCATCATCTGGTCCTGCCGGCGTTCGTCATCGCAATCGGCCCGGCGGTGGCGATCGGGCGGGTGCTGCGCTCCAGCCTGCTGTCCGATGTCGACAGCGACTACGCCAGAACCGCTCGCGCCAAGGGACTTTCGGAGGGCAGCATCATGGCCCGGCACGTGCTGCGCAACTCCGTGGGTGCCGCGCTGTCGATGACCGGGCTGCAGGTGGGTCTGATGTTCTCCGGGGTGCTGGTGGTCGAGCAGGTGTTCGGCTGGCCCGGCATCGGCCAGTACATCGCCCAGAGCATCCCCGTCGCCGACTTCCCGGCCATCGCCGGGGTGACTCTGATGCTCGGCGCGCTCTACGTCTTCATCAACACCGCCGTCGACCTGCTGCAGGCCGCCGCGGATCCACGTATCGCTGTCGCAGGAGGGTAAATGCCGAAACAACCACTGATCGTCGGGAATCCAGTCCTGGTGGTCGTCGACATCCAGGAGGGCGGCGGTATGACAGCCGACGAGGCCGGGATCCCCGTGATGGCGGGGCATGCCGAACGCGTCGAGGTGGCGCAGCGGCTGCTGGCCGCCGCCCGCGTCGCCGGCCTCCCGGTGGTGTTCTTCCAGGAGGTGCACCGCCCCAGCGGCGTCGACTTCGGCCGCGAACTGGATGGCACCGAGGGCGTGCACTGCGTCGAAGGGCAGCCGGGCACCGGCCTGGAACCCAGCCTGCGTCCCATCCTCGACGGCAGCAGGCCCGAGTTCCACCTCGTCAAACGCCGTTACTCCGGTTTCATCGGAACGGAATTCGACATCGTGCTGCGCGGGCTCAAAGCCGACACCCTGATCCTCATCGGGGGACTCACCGACGTCTGCGTGCACTACACCTTCGCCGATGCCCACCAGCGCGACTACTACGTGCGGGTGGTCGCCGACTGTGTCGGCGGTTCGTCGCAGAAACGCCATGACGCCTCACTCGACGCCATGGAGTACCTGCAGACAGGCGCCGTCCGGACGTCGGACGAAATCTTGGAAGCATTCTCCCGAATCAGCACACCCACCCTCGAAGGAGCCGCTCTGTGAGTCGAATGTCGTTGCGTCGCCGCGGTCTGGCGGCACTGGCCGCCGGCGCCGCCGTCATGCTCACCCTCGCCGGGTGCGGCGGCGGATCCGACTCCGGCGGAGGCGAACCCAACGCCGCGCCCACCGACAAGGTGCTGCACCTGTCGTTCCTGCAGGACCCGGGGCAGCCGCCGGACCCGGACGTCTTCTACGCCGGCCAGGGACTGCTGTTGACCACCAACATCTACGAAGGTCTGCTGCAGTACAAAGCGGGCACGGAGAAGCCGGAGATCGAACCGCTGCTGGCCACCGAGTGGACCGAGTCACCCGATCACCGCGTGTTCACCTTCAAGCTGCGCGAGGGCGTCACCTTCCACGACGGAACCCCGTTCACCTCCGCTGCTGTCAAAGCGTCCTTCGATCGCCGGCTCGCGGTCAACCAGGGTCCCGCCTATATGGTCGCCGATATCGAATCCGTGGTTCCTCAGGGCGATTACGACGTCACCGTCACGCTGAAGGCGCCCAACGCCGCGTTCCTGGACTACATCGCCGCCCCGTACGGACCGCGGATGGTCAGTCCGGCCGGGCTGCAGCAGCACGGCGGGGATGACTTCGCGCAGAGCTACCTGACCACCAACGATCTGGGCACCGGGCCGTACACGCTGACCGCCGCCGAGGTGGGTTCGCGTTACGCCCTGGCGGCCTACCCCGAATACTGGGGTGACAAGCCCTATTTCGAGACCGTCGAGATCCCGGTGATCACCGACGTCTCCGCTCAGCAGCTGCAGTTCAACAACGGGCAGATCGCCGCGATTCTGCACGACCTGCCGTCTTCAGCGGTCCAGCAGTACATCGACGACGACAAGTACGCGAACTACTCATTGCCGACCATGATGTCGAACTACCTGTACCTCAACCCGCACAAGGGAATGCTGACCGAACAGGCCAACCGCACCGCGCTGCTGCAGGCCATCGACACAGCAGCCCTGGTGGAGCAGACGTACTTCGGTCGCGGCAAGGTGGCTGAGCAGGTGTACCCGCCGAACATGTTGGCCCCCGAATTCGCGAAACAGGACATCAAACACGATCCCTCGGTGCTGACACAGATCGCCGCCGGCCTGCCCGCCGACCAGAAGTCGGTGGTGATCGGCTACGACTCGTCCAACCCGGACAACCAGCTGATCAGCAACCTGATCCAGACGCAGCTGGCGGCTGCCGGGCTGACCGCGACGGTGCAGAGTTACCCGACCTCGGAGATCTACGGCTGGATCGGCACCGACGGCCAGTCCGCGCCGGACGTGTTCACTGCGCTGGCATGGCCGGATGCACCCTCGCCCTATACCTGGGGGCACATCTCCTGGGACGCGGACGGCGGCCTGAACTACCTGGGTTGCTCGGCGCCACCCATCACCGAAGCGCTGGCCCAGGGCCTGACCACCGGTGCGCCCGAACCGTTCTCGACGGCGGCGCTGGAAGCGAGCAAGACCGGCTGCTGGATGAACGTCGCCGACGTCGACGACTTCATGGTGGCCCAGCCGTGGCTCAAGGGTGTGGAGGAGTCACACGTGGTGACCAATCCCAACAGCCTGCGCATCGCGACATTGAGCGCCGAATAGTGAATCTGGTTCGCAGGAGCAAGGTCCGGCGCATCGTGCTACTGACCCTGGGCTGGGAGGATCTGCCCAAATCGGTGTCGGTGCACGGTGCCCCGGAGGACATCACGATGCGCGAACCGGTGCCGGGGGTGCTGCTGCAGACCGACGGTGGCTGGGTGCTGCTGGACACCGGTTTCAACACCGCGCTGATCAGGGACCCATATCTGCGGCGACGGTTCTATCCGTCGGTGGAGTACCAGCCGCTGCTGCCGGGTCCCGGCGAGCCCATCGAGGAGTCGCTCGCCGAGATCGGCGTCGACATCGACGACATCCACCTCGTCGGGCTGTCGCACCTGCACGTCGATCACGCCGGCGGGCTCAAGCTGTTCGCCGGCCGGGTACCGGTGCACACCCAGCGTCGGGAGCTGGAGTTCGGACTGTCGAATCACCCTGAGCCGGAAAAGCATGCGATCTTCCGGATCGATTTCGACGACCCGCGTATCGACTGGCGGCTCGCCGACGGCGAAGACGAAGTGGCACCCGGGATCACCGCGGTGCCGACCTACGGGCACACCCCCGGCCACCAGAGCTTCGTGGTGGAACTCGACGAATCGGTGGGCGGCGGTGGTTATGTGTTCGCGTTCGACGCCGCCGATCTCACCGAGAACATCGAGCACGAACTGGCCATCGGCGGATACGTCGGGGTGGACCCCGAGGAGACGGTGGAGCCGATCCGTCGGCTCAAAGCCCTGGCCGCGGAGAAGGGCTATCCGCTGATCCCCGGGCACGATCCGCACGTGTGGCCGGAGATGACACACCACTTCCGGGAGAAGTTCGGGTGATGTCGCTGGACGTCCTGTTGCACGCCGAGCGTGCCGTGATCGACGGAGCGGTACGCCCGGCGTCCATCGGGATCACCGGCGGTGTCATCACCGCCGTTGATCCCGCCGCGGGCCGGGCCGCCCTCGAGGTGGTGCTGCCCGCGGGCAGTGTGCTGCTGCCGGGACTGGTGGACACCCATGTGCACATCAACGACCCCGGGACCGACTGGGAGGGTTTCGCGTCGGCCACCGCCGCCGCTGCCGCCGGCGGGATCACCACCGTCGTCGACATGCCGCTCGACTGCGACCCCGTCACCACCAGTGCAGCCGCGTTGCAGATCAAACGCGCTGCGGCGGAGGGTTTCTGCCGTGTGGACGTCGGGTTCTGGGGCGGTGCGGTGCCCGGCAATCTCGACGCGCTGGCCGAGCTGGCGGCGGCCGGCTGCCTGGGCTTCAAGTGCTTTCTCGCCGACTCGGGGAACGCGGCCTTCCCACCGCTGAGCCCCGCCGACTTCGGCCGGGCCATGGAGGTCGTAGCGGCTCTCGGCACGGTGATGCTGGTGCATGCCGAGAGTGCCGGTGTGCTCGCCGAAACCGCTGCGGCACAGGGCGGGTCCTACAGTTCGTTCCTGGCCAGCCGGCCCGACTCGGCCGAGGTGCAGGCGGTGGCCCTGGTGGTCGACGCGGTGCGCCGCACCGGGGCGCAGGCGCACATCGTGCACGTCTCCAGCGCCGCCGCCTTGCCGTTGATCAGCGCGGCCAAACGCGACGGCCTGCTCGTGACTGCCGAGACCTGCCCGCACTACCTGACATTCGCCGCCGCCGAGGTTCCCCACGGCGGTACCGAGTTCGCGGTGTGCCCACCGATCCGTGACGAGGACAACCGCCGGCAGCTGTGGGAGGCGCTGGGGGACGGAGTGCTGGACATGATCGTCTCCGACCATTCGCCGTGCGCACCTGCCCTCAAGGGCGACGGTGATTTCGGGGTGGCGTTCGGTGGTATCAGCTCGTTGCAAGTGGGTCTGCGGGCGGTGTGGACGCAGGCTCGAAGGCGGGGCCTGGACCTGGCTGACGTATGCCGGTGGATGGCCGAGCGACCGGCAGCGCTGGCCGGGCTGACCGACCGGGGCCGCATCGCCGTCGGCCACACCGCCGATCTGGTGGTTTTCGACCCGGACGCCTCGTCACGGGTAGAGGCGGCGCAGCTGCAGCACCGTCATCCGCTGACCCCGTATGACGGCTTGGAGTTGAGCGGCGCGGTGCTGCAGACCTGGTTGGCGGGCCGGCCCGTGGCCGACGCCAACCGCGGCAGGTTGTTGGCGAACCTGGTGGCGGCGTGAGGATCCTTGTCCTGAACGTCAACACCTCGAAGACCATGACCGAGGAGATCGCCGCGGCCGCCCGCGCCGCGGCGGCTCCGGGTACCGAAATCGTGGCGCTGGCACCGCTGTTCGGCGCGGCCGCCGTGGACTCGGCGGCGGAGAGTTATCTCGCGGCGGTCGGTGCACTCGATGTGGCCGTGCGGCTGCTCGACGCGGGCACCTTCGATTTCGACGCCGTGGTGCTGGCCGGCTTCGGTGAGCACGGCAAAGACGCGCTGCAGGAGCTGCTCACCGTCCCGGTCCTCGACATCGCCGAATCAGCCGCGCACGTCGCTCAACTGGTGGGCCGGCGCTTCTCGGTGGTCACCACCCTGGCACGGTCCATCCCCGCCATCGAAGACCGGCTGCTGCTGGCCGGGCTGGCAGCCCACTGCGTGTCCGTGCGCGCCTGCGGGCTGAGCACCGCTGAGGTGGACGCAGACCCCGCGGGTGCGGTGGAGGCCATCGTCGCCGAAGCGCAGCGGGCGATCGAGCAGGACGGGGCCGATGTGATCTGTCTGGGCTGCGCGGGAATGGCCGGGGTGACCGGGGCGATCTCGGCGCGACTGGGAGTGCCCGCGATCGACGGGGTGGCCGCGGCGGTGGCCCTGGCCCAGGCTCTGGTCGGGTTGGGGCTGACCACCAGCACGGTGGGCGCCTACGCTCCGGGGCCGGTGAATGCCCGCAGCCACTGGCCGTTGTCGACGGCGCTGGGAGTGCCGCTGTGAGCGGCTGCGAACGCGGCGTGGACCTGGCGGCCCGGGCCGTGGGCGGCAGCGTGATCGCGGCCAGCGACGAGTCGTTCGGGGCCAAGGAGCGTCTGCTGCTGGCCTCGGAACCCGCCTTCATCCCCGGTACCTATGACCTCCGTGGCGAAGTGGTGGACGGATGGGAGACCCGCAGGCACGCCTATCCGGGCGGTGACTGGGCCATCGTGCGCCTGGGTACCCCGGGCGTGGTGCACGCCGTCGACGTCGACACCCGGTTCTTCACCGGGAATCACCCGACCGCGGCGCAGGTGTACGGCGCGACGCTGGCGCCGTCGGCCGACGCCACCGCACCATCTGTGACCTGGTTTCCGATCACCGAATCCACGGTGCTGAAGCCAGATTCGCGAAACCTCCTGGCGGCCGGGGATCCGCGGCGGATCACCCACGTGCGGCTGAACCTGGAATCGGACGGGGGAGTGGCCCGGTTGCGGGTGTACGGCGAGGTGATCGTCGACCCCGCCGAGTGGGCTGATGTCACCGTCGAGATGTCCGGCATCGAGAACGGCGGCAGCGTGGTGTGGTCCAGCGACGCGTTCTATTCGGACGCGGCCTCGCTGATCGCGCCGGGGCGGCCGCACACCATGGGCGATGGCTGGGAGACCCGCAGGCGGCGGGACATCGGGCCGGTCAGCCACGACGCGGTGATCATCGCGCTGGCCGCCGAGGCCGACCTGCGGCGCATCGAGGTCGACACCACCTGGTTCGTGTTCAACGCCTCGCAGGAGGTGCGGGTGCTGGGAACTCGTGAGCGCCCACTCGACGGGACCTCCTGGTGGACGGTCACGTTCGACGTCCCGGTGCTGGAACGCACCGCGCTGCTACCGGATCTGCGGCGGGTGTACCCGGTGGACGCCCGCGGTGTGACCGCGCTGCGGTTGCAGGCGTATCCCGACGGGGGCATCGCCCGGTTGCGGGCGTGGGGCCGGCCCACGCCGGGCGGGTTCGCCGAACTCGCTGAGCGTTGGGCGGCCGCGCAGTGAGACCCGTCCGGATGTCGGAGTGTGTGGGTCTGTGGCGCCGGACCCTGTTGATCGACGCCGACGGCAGTCGGGACACCACCACCGACGTGCGGTGGCTGCAGGGTCTCAGCGCGTTCGTCGACCTGCGCCGCCCCGCTGAACCCGGGGCCTGGGACGGGTTTGCGGGCTGGCTGTTCCAGGACGGTGACGTGTTCGAATGGCGCCGGTTCACCGGTCTCTCGCCGCAGCACACTCCCGACGCGGGCCGGATGCACTGGGACGGTGACGTTCTGGTGGAGACCGGTGTGCACGCCGATTACGTCGAACACTGGGTGCTCGAACCGGTGGCGGGTCCGTGCGGGGCGCTCACCCTCGCCGGCCCCGACAACAGTCAGGCCTTGCTGCTGCGCGCGGGTGAGCTCTTCGGTTGGGCCACCCGCACCGCCGGCGGCGCAGAGATCTCGCTGGGCACCGTCAGCGGCGACCGGTGGCTCATCACGGATTCCTCGGACAGTACCCGCGACGGAGTTGACCTCGCGCCGCGGCTGCACACACATGAACTGACCGTCACCGGAGGCGGGCAGTGGACGGTCACAAACAGCGAAGGAGAGGTGAAAACGTGAACAGCGCAACATCGTTCACCGAAGTTCCAGTCATCGACATCAGCGGCCTGTACTCGGGCGATCGGGCGGTGCGTGACTCGGTGGCCGCAGAACTCGGCCGCGCCGCACGCGAGGTCGGGTTCTTCTACATCCGCGGCGCCGCCATCGACGATGCCCTGTTCGACGCGCTGCTGGCGGCCACCAAAAAGTTCTTCGCGCTGCCGCTCGAGGAGAAGATGCGTTCCTACATCGGGCTGTCGCGGTGCCACCGCGGATATGTGCCCACCGGAGAAGAGGGACTCAGCGGAGACAAGCCGGACCTCAAAGAGGCGTTCGACACGGCGCTGGATCTGCCCGCCGATGATCCGGACTACCTGGCGGGCAATCCGATGCTGGGCCCCAACACCTGGCCCGACCTGCCGGGCTTCGCCGACGCGGTGACCGCCTACTACACCGCGGTTCTGGCCGTGGGACAGAAACTGTTGTGGGCCTTCGCGGTGGCACTCGGTGAGGACCCCGACACGTTCACCCAGCACGCCACCAAGACGCCCAGCCAGTTGCGGTTGGTGCACTATCCGTACAACCCCGGCGCCGAGGATGCGCAGGGCATCGGTGCACACAGCGACTACGAATGCTTCACCCTGCTCAAGCCGACGGCGCCCGGACTGGAGGTGCTCAACGGGGCAGGCGAGTGGATCGACGTTCCGCCGATCCCCGGGACCTTCGTGGTCAACATCGGCGACATGCTCGAGTTGTGGACCAACGGGGCGTTCATCGCGACCAGTCACCGGGTGCGCAAGGTCAAAGAGGAGCGCTACTCGTTCCCGCTGTTCTTCAACGTCGACTACGACACCGAGGTGAAACCGTTGCCGCAGTTCGTCGCCGACGACGCGGTGCCGCGTCCGCCGCTGCGGGCGGGAGAGCACCTGTTCGCCCAGACCGCGCAGACGTTCGCGTATCTGCGGGCCCGGATCGACAGCGGTCAGCTGGTGCTGCCCGAAGGGTCCCTGGGCGTGAACTCCTTCGGGCAGCAGGCGCTGCAGGCGCACCACTGACACTCACCGCGTCGAGACGAACTCCGGCTGGTCCAGGATCCGCAACCAGGTTCCGTCGGGCTGGCGCCGGACCACCTGGGCGCGGGCGCCGGCACCGTCGCGTGGCGGCGTCGAGGTCAAAGCGATATCGCCGATGACCAGCGTGGGCAACGGCTCCTCCTGCTCGAAGCGCGGGCGCTGGTCGAGCACTTTCTGCCACAGTTCCTGGATCGCGGCGCGGCCGACGGTCTGGCTGCCGGGCGGATAGGCCAGCACCGCGTCCTCTTCGTAGAGTTGTGCCACTCCTTCGGCGTCCCCGGCGTTGGAGAACTCGACGAACAGCCTGGTCAGGTCTTCGGGGCGCTGGGCTTTCGGTCGCATTGGGGTGTCCTTTCTGTGTCCTTGCTCGGGCACCCTCCACGTTCGTCCGGTCATGTTCAGAAGTCCAACAGATAGTTCTTCTCGAAGCTAGAATTTCTGGTTATGGAGTTGAGGCAGCTGGAGTACTTCGTCGCCGTCGCGGAAGAAGCCAACTTCACCCGTGCCGCCGCGCGGGTGCACATCAGCCAGTCCGGTGTCAGCGCACAGATCAAAGCGCTCGAGTCCGAACTCGGTCAACCGCTGTTCGACCGGTCCAGCCGCGTGGCCCGGCTGACCGCCGCGGGCAAGGCGGCGTTGGAACCGGCGAAAGCGGCGCTGGCGGCCACCGCCGCGGTGCGGACTGCGGTCGACGACGTGGCGGGCGTTCTGCGCGGCACCCTGTCCATCGGAATGGTGACCGGCTGCACCATCACCCCGCTGTTCACCGCCGTCGAAGCCTATCGGCATGCTCATCCCGGTGTGAAACTCGCGATGCGCGAGAATGATTCAGAGTCCATGCTCGCCGAGGTCGAAGCCGGCAACCTCGATGTGGCGATCGTCGGCACGGCTGGAGCGCCGCCGGCCACGCTGCAGTCGATGACCATCATCAGCGAACCGCTGGCCGCACTGGTGCCGGCCGGGCACCCGCTGGCCAGGCGCAAGAACGTGGACTACGCCACGCTGGCCGAGGAGTCGCTGGTGTCGATGCCGGTGGGCACCGGTGTGCGCGCGACTTTAGAAATCGGTTTCCAGCACGCGGGTTTCGCTGCCCAGGTTGCCGTCGAAGCCAGTGCCGGTGATGCCGTCGCCGATCTCAGTGCCCGAGGTGTGGGCATCGGTGTGCTCTCGGAATCGATGGCGCGCGACTACACCGACCGGTTGTCGGTGGTGGTGCTGCGTGGCAATCCGGTGCCCGCTGTCCTGGCCGTGGTGTGGTCTTCCACGCCGAGTCCCGCGGTGCGGGCATTCGTGCCGCGGCTGGCGGCCGCCTTCGGACGTTGAGCAGGAATCCTCGTGCCGGCCGCTGACTGGTGTTGTCGGCGGCCGGCTTTGAGCTCACCCTCGGGTTAGGGATCGTCGGGGGCGAGGATCCGGTCGGGGTGGTGATACACGTTCACGCGGGACTGTCCGCAGTCGAGTTCCGGGGGTGGGATCCATTCGGTGACACCGTCCTCAGGCCGGTTCTCGTGGTCCAACCGGTGGTTTCCACCATCCGGTTATCCGGCCCGCACGCCAGGGTGAGGTCTTCGATATTGGTGTCGCCGCCGTCTTTCCAGCCTTTGGTGGCGTGATGGACCTGGCAGCGGTACCCGCAAGCGGTGCACCCGGGCATGGTGCAGCCACCGTGTTGGGCCAACAGCATGATCCGCTGCCCGCGGGAGGCGGTCCGGCGGGCCCGACCCAGGTGCAACGGCACCCCCTTCCCGTCGAACAGGGCGAGGTAGTGGAAGGCGTGGGAGGCCATCCGGATGACCTCGGGCATCGGGATCAACGTCCCGTCGGCGGTCAGGCCGTGGCCCACCCCTTTTTCCAGGTCGGTCAGAGTCGCTTTGACGATGACGGTGACGGGCAGCCCGTTGTGCTGGCCGAGGTCACCGGAGGCCAACAACGCCCGGCCCATCGCCAGCAGCGCATCATGATTGCGTTGCCCTTGAGTGCGGGCATCGGTGCGGGCGCGCTCCGGATCCGGTTCCCCGTCGACCTGGGGGCATTCATCGGCGGGGTTGCACATGCCCGGGGCGGCAAGTTTCGCCTGCGCGGCGTGCAGGGTGGCGGCGCACTCCGGGGTGAGCCTGCCGTGCACCGGTACGTTACCGTCGGCGTCCTGCTTGCCGATGGTGAAATACCGGCCGGCTTGGCGGTCGACATCGGAGAATTCGCCGTCTTGGTTGAGGAGGTATTTCAGCCGGTCGGCGACCTCGGTGAAGCCGTCGACATCCAGGGTCGAGGCGTGGCGGGCCAGGTCGGCTTCGGCAGCTTCACGGGCCGAGAAGTCCACCGATGCCGGGAGTTTTTTGAAGAACGTTTTGACCTTGGCTACGTGTTCGGGGCCGATCAGGCCGTGGGCTTGGGCGGCGGCGACGTTGGGCAGCGTGGGTGGCAGTGGTTCGCCGGTCAGTGCGGTGCGCGGGCCCAGCAGGGTGGCGGTGTTGAGGCGGCGGGCGGCTTCGCTGTCACTGATCCGCAACCGGGCCGCCAAGACCTTCTTGAAGCTGGTGGAGCCCAACTGTTTCGGCGTGCTTTCAACGGTTAGGCGTTGGTACACCTTGTGATCCAGGGTGGGCTGCATCCAGGTGACGGTTTCGCGGCGCTGCTGCAGCTCCAATAATTCCAGCGGGGTGAACGCGTCGATCGACAACGAGTTCATCTGCGCGGTCAAGACTTCGATCTGCGCCTGGGCAGCCAGCATCGCCTCCTTGTCGGCGACAGCTGAAGAACCCATACCCCGAAGCTAGACCCAGCCACCGACACGAAACCCCACTTTGAGGCGCTTGATACTGAAGTAGCACAAGGGGTTTAAAGCGACGCCGAGTTCTGCGTGAGGGTTGTGATGGGCGCTCGACAACGACCCCCAGGTGGAACTCGACGACGCTCAGGTGTGCGGCTTGGTGATCGCGTGCATGGCTTCGCTGAGCGCCGCGGCGCGCGGATCGGTGAACACCTTTTCGAGCAGCATCGGCTTGCCCTTCGAATCGGTCAACGGCACACGCCAATTCGGGTACTCGTCAACGGTGCCCGGCTGGTTCTGGGTGCGACGGTCACCCACCGCGTCGGTGAGCGCCACCGAGAGCATTCTCGAGGGCGTCCGGCCCAGGTAGCGGTACAGCGCGAGGATGGTCTGTTCGACGGTGATCTCGGCCGCATCGGTACCGGGCCCGCCCGGCAGCAGGCCGACACGTTGCAGTTCGGCGATCCAGGCGGCGTTCTCCTGCTCGTCTGCGGCCAACTCCTCGGCCACCGGCCGGGTCAGCAGCCCCAGTGAATCGCGAAGGCGCACATGGTCGCCCGCCAGATAGCCCGCCGTCGGGGGCAGGTCGTGCGTGGTCACCGACGACAAGCAGTACTCACGCCACCGCTCGGCCGGCAGCGGACCGCCGGAGCCGTCACGGTCGAGTTCGAACCACAGGATCGAGGTCCCGAGCAGCCCGCGCTCACGCAGGTAATCACGCACCCATGGCTCGACGGTTCCGAGGTCCTCACCGACCACCACGGCGTCGGCGCGCTGCGCCTCCAGCGCCACGATGCCGATCATGGCCTCGTGGTCGTAGCGCACGTAGGTGCCCTCGGTGGGCAATGCGCCCTCCGGTATCCACCACAACCGGAACAGGCCGATGATGTGGTCGATACGCACCCCGCCCGCATGTCGTAGCACGGCCTGGATCAACGCACGGAACGGCAAGTACTCCTGCTCCTCGAGCTGATCAGGCCGCCAGGGCGGCTGCGACCAGTCCTGTCCGAGTTGGTTGTACTCGTCCGGTGGTGCGCCCGCGGTGACGCCGCGCGCCAGGATGTCCTGCAGTGCCCAGGAGTCCGCGCCATTGGGGTGCACCCCCACCGCCAGATCGGCCATGATGCCCAGCGGCATCCCGACACGCACGGCCGCCGACTGTGCACCAGCGAGCTGCTCGTCGAGCTGCCACTGCAACCACCGGTGGAAATCGACTGCGCTTGCGTGCTTTTCGGCGAAGGCCGCAACATCGGGGGAATCCGGATGCTGCAGCTCGTCGGGCCACCGGTGCCAGTCGGCGCCGTGGCGTTCGGCGAGCACGCACCAGGTGGCGAAGTCGTCGAGCGCCTTGCCCTCCCGGGCCAGGTACGCCTGGTAGGCCAGTTCGCGTCCCGCGGAACGTTCGACCTTGTGAATCAGTTTGAGCGCCTTGCGTTTCGCCGCCCATGATGCGTCGCGGGCGATGGCGTCGACCTTGCGGGCCCGCTTCTGAACGTCGTCGCGCAGCTCACGCACCTTGCTGCGTCTGACGAGATCGGCGTATTCGGGGACGGCTTCCACCCGCAGGTAGAGCGGATTGACGAAGCGCCGGGAGGTGGGCAGATACGGCGACGGCTCCATCGGAGTGGTGGGCTCGGCCGCGTGCAGGGGGTTGACCAGGACATAGCCGGCGCCGTGCTGAGCGCCCGACCAGACGGCCAGGTCGGTCAGGTCGGTCAGATCGCCCACCCCCCACGAACGCTTGGACCGCACGCTGTAGAGCTGAGTGGCCAGACCCCACACCCGCCGATTGCCCATGCGCGCAGGCAATCCCAGCCATGACGGCGTGACGATCAGCGCGGTGCTGGACTCGACATCGCCGGATCGCAGATGCACCCGGTGATATCCCAGCGGCAGGTCCGACGGCAGGGCGAAGGTCGCCTCGCCGATCAACCGGCCGTCGAGGTCGTACGGGGGAGTGAAGTTGTCGAGCTGGCGGACCCCGGTGGCGACGGTGCCGTCCTCGAGCCGTACCCAGACATGCGCGTCGGCGCCATGGGTGACGTGCGCCCAGAACGTGGGCTCGGTACCGGCTTTACCGATGATGGTCGACGGCAACGTCTTCGACCAATACGCGCGGTCCTGCGCGGCCAAGGCGCCGCTGCGCTGCTCTCCGGTGCCCACCTCGACACCGAGCGCACCGAGCACCGCGACCAGAGTCTCTTCGCCGACGTCCACCGTGCGCCCGGTCCAGTCCGTATAGGACGTGGCGACACCGAAACGGGTCGCGAGTTCGACGAGTCCGGCATCCACCTCAGTCACGTTCCCCATCCTGGTCGATCCACTCTGACAACAGCTCGGGGGCCCGGCCATCGGCACCGGGTGTGCCTTGCTCAGCCGGGCGCGGCGTTGCAGCACAATGGTTCCACGTGGCTCCTGCACCCGCTGACCGAAACGCCCGCCTCGCGGTGTCGGTGTTGTTCCTCACCAACGGGGCGATCTTCACCAATCTGCTGCCGCGGTATCCGGAGATCAAGGCCGCGCTGGGCACCACGAACACCGTGTTCGGGCTGTCGGTGGCGGCGTTTCCCGCGGGCGCCCTCCTGTCCGGTCTGGCTGCGGCTGCCCTGATCCGCCGCTTCACCTCCGCGCGGCTGGCGGTACTGAGCAGCCTGGTGATCGCGCTGTTCACCGCACTCGCCGGGATGGCGCCGGTGGCGTGGGCGTTTGCGCTGGCGCTGTTTGTCGCCGGCGCCGCAGACTCGCTGACGGATGTCGCGCAGAACGCCCACGCGTTGCGGGTCCAGCGGGTCTACGGGCGCTCGATCATCAACTCGTTACATGCCCTGTGGTCGGTCGGGGCGGTACTGGGCGGTGTGATGGGTTCGGCTGCCATTGCGATCGGGTTGGGCATCGGCACCCAGTTGGCGATCTCGGGGGTGCTGTTCGGGGCCATGTGCCTGATCAGCCTCAAGTACCTGCTACCCGGTCCCGACCACGACGACTCACCGGCCGCCGCCGCCCGGGTCGCCGCCGACGCCGGCCAGCAACGTCGCGTGGTCGTCTACGGCGTGCTGGTGGGGCTGGCGGTGCTGGCCATCGCAGGCGCGGCCGTCGAGGACGCGGGCCAATCCTGGGCGACGCTGTATCTGCACGACAGCCTCGGCGCACCGGGAGCCGTCGCCGGTTTCGGTTTCATCGCATTGGTGGCGGCCCAGTTCGTCGGCCGGATCTTCGGGGACCGACTGGTCGACCGGTTCGGCGAACGCACCGTCGCGCGGGCCGGGGGATTGCTCGCCGCGGTCGGGATGGGCCTGGCGCTGGCGTTGCCCAGTGTGCCCGCCACCATCGCCGGTTTCGCCGTCGCGGGACTGGGGGTGGCGACGGTCATTCCCGCGGCCTTCCACGCCGCAGACAATGTCCGAGGGCTTCCGCCGAGCACCGGGCTGACCGTGGTCACCTGGCTGATGCGGGTCGGTTTTCTGGGCACGCCGCCTCTGGTGGGCGCCGTGGCCGACGCGACGAGTCTGCGGGTCGGGCTGCTCATCGTCCCGGTCGCCGGGCTGGTCATCATGCTGGCGGCGGGGGTGTTGGCACCCAGGAGGTCAATGGGCTGAACCGATGACCTCGATGGTCAGCACCCCGGCGATGATGAAACCGATACCCACAGCCATCACCCAGGTCAACGGTTCGGCAAACAGGTAGCGGGCGATGACCGCGACGAGTGCGACCCCGCAGGCCGACCACACGCCGTACGCGATGCCCACCGGCATACCCAGTGACAACGACCACGACAGCATCGAGAACGAGGCGACGTAGCCGAGGATCACCGGTGCCAGCCAAGCTTTCTTGCGGAACCCGTCGGAGGCCCGCAGCCCGAGCGTCGCCGCCACCTCGAGCACGATCGCACCGGCCAGCGCCGCCCACATCACTGGGCTGTGCCCGCCCCGGATTCGGCCCGATGCGAACCGAATTCGACCAGCAGCACCCCGATGACAATGAACCCGATACCCACGATGATGGGCACGGTGAACGGGTCATCGAACACCACGGCGGCCAGCGCTGCCGTCAAAGCGGTGCCCGACGCACCCCAGATCCCGTACGCGACGCCGATGGGCATCCCGGCCCGCAGCACGAACGTCAACAACACGAACGACGCGACATACCCGGGGACGACGACCCCCAGCCAGGCCGGGTTGTCCTGAAACGCCCGCAACGACAGCGTCGCCACCACTTCCGTCGAGATCGCCCCGGCCAGCAGGACCCATTTCCGCACGGGCGCCAAGGCTATCTGCCGCTGTGATCTCCACCCGATCAGGATCATTGTTACCGACCAGTACGTTGGACAGAGTCGAGGCTGACAAGGAGGTAGCTGTGACTGCGGTTCGTCCCGCCCCCACCGATGCGATAGTCGACACCGATTCCGGCCCCGTGCGCGGCGCCGATGACGGCCAGGTCAAGGTCTGGAAAGGCATCAGGTACGCCGCGCCCCCAGAGGGCGACCTGCGCTGGCGTGCGCCCCAGCCGCCCGAGCCGTGGACCGAGGTCGCCGACGCCCTGAGCTTCGGGTCCATCAGCCCGCAGCCCAAGAGCCCGATCCCGCTCGGCCCCGGCACCCACGTTGCCGAGGACTGCCTGTTCCTCAACGTCTGGGCACCGTCGGGCGCGGAGCCCGGTGCGGCGAAACCGGTGATGGTGTGGGTGCACGGCGGCGCCTACATCTTCGGCGCGAGCAGCCAGCCGCTCTACGACGGGCGGGTGATGGCCTCACGCGGTGACGTGGTGGTGGTCACCCTGAACTACCGGATGGGTGCCTTCGGTTTTCTCGACCTGTCCGGATTCAACGGTCCGGAGCGCTTCGACACCAACCTGGGTTTGCGCGACGTACTGCGCGCGCTGGAATGGGTGCGCGACAACATCGCGGCGTTCGGGGGTGACCCGCAGCGGGTGACGCTGTTCGGGGAGTCCGCAGGTGCCGGCATCGTCACCACGTTGTTGACCGCTCCGGCCGCGGAAGGGTTGTTTAACCGCGCCATCGCGCAGAGTTCGCCCGCGACGTCGGTGTACAGCAGCGCACGCGCGCACACCGTGGCCCAGTCGGTGCTCGACTGGTTGGGTGTATCGGCCGACGAGGCCCGCACGTTGCCGATGGAAGCGCTGGTGGAAGCGTCGGCCTACGTATTCGATCACGTGCCATCCACCACGCCCGGCACACTGGCGTTCGCCCCGACCATGGACGGCGACCTGGTGCCGGACTACCCGGTCAAGCTGGCCAGGGAAGGGCGCTCGCATCCGGTGCCGCTGCTGATCGGCACCAACAAGGACGAGGCGGCGCTGTTCCGGTGGATGCGTTCGCCGTTGATGCCGATCGCACCGAAGACCATCCGGGCGATGTTCGACGAGATCGCCGCCGAGCAGCCGGGTCTACAGCTGCCGTCGGAGGCAGAGATCGGCTCGGCCTACTCCGGTATCCGCACTCGGGCCCTGGGCCTGCACGTCGCGCGTGATGTCGGGTTCCGGATGCCGACGGTGTGGTTCGCGGAAGGTCACAGCGCCTCCGCTCCGGTACATCTGTACCGTTTCGACTGGACCACGCCGATGCTGCGGCTGTTGCGCCTGGGCGCCGCGCATGCCACCGAATTGCCGTATGTCTGGGGCAATCTCGTGATGGGACCGAAGGACATCACGTTCAAGCTGGGCGGTCTGAAAGCGGGGACCGCGGTCTCGGAGCGGATCCAGGACCGATGGGTGTCGTTTGCGCACGGCCGCACCCCCGGGACGGACCCGGAGTGGCCGGCCTATACCACCGGCCGGCGCAGCACCCTGGTGATCGACCAGCACGACGAGGTGGTCGATGACGTGGACCGCGGTATCCGGGCCGCCTGGGGTGACGAGATCCTCAGCTTCCGCTGAGCGGGGCGCCGTAACCGGGCGGTGCCTGCAGGTGCGGTGCGGCAGCGGCCAACAGCGCAGCGGCGTTGCCGTCGCGCGGCGGGTAGATCCGTGCGGTGTTGATCGTCGTCTTGGTGTCCTTGGCGACCGCTCCCGTGGCGACCACCTGCCGGTCCCAGCCTTCGGTGTACACCGCCCCGGCGGGTCCCAGATCGAGCACCGTGACGTACCACGGGATCCGCAGCGGCAGCAGTGGAGCGCCGAGCAGGTCGGAGACCACGTTGTGACCGGCGTAGCGGCCCATCGGGCGACCGTGCTGGCAGGACATCACCGACATGTGTTCGTCGTCCATCCGGGCCGCCGCGGCATCGCCGGCGGCGAACACATCGACGACACCCGAGACCCGGAGAAAATCGTCAACAGGCAAGCGGCCCAACCGATCACGTGGCACCCGGAGCTGGGCCGTGAGGTCACCGGCCCGCATTCCGGCGCACCACACCGCGGTGGCGGCCGCGATCGCCTCGCCGCTGCTCAAGGTGACCGACTCGGCGTCGACGGCCGCCACCGAACTGGCCGTCCGCACCTGCACCCCGCACTGCGCCAATGCCGCTTCGATCACCGGTCGCGCGTGCGGTCCCATGTCGGAGCCGACGTGCCGATTACGGTCCACCAGCACCACCTGCGCACCCGTCCCGAACCGTGCGGCCAAGCGGCGGGGGAGTTCGCAGGCGGTTTCGAGCCCGGTCAACCCGGCACCGACCACCACGACGGTGTCCCGCACCGGGCCCGGTTCCCGGGATGCCAACGCGGCCAGGTGCGCGTCCAGACGCATTGCGGCGTCATAGGTGTCGACGTCGAAGCCGAACTCGGCCAGTCCCGGGATATCGGGTTTGACGACGTGGCTGCCGGTCGCGATCACCAACCGGTCGTAGCGGACGGTGGCATCCGGGGTCGCCACGGTGTGGGCGTCGACATCGATGCCGGTGACGGTGGCGGCGACGTGGCCGACGCCCACTGGGTCCAGCACCGCCGACAGTGGGATGCGGCAATCGCGGAGGTCGGCCTCGTAGTTACGAACCCGGATGTCGTGAAACGGTTGTGAACTCAGGACGGTGACCTGCACCGATGACGTCGCGCCCAGTTCGTCGATCCGCCGTGCCGCGCCGAGCGCCGCCCACAACCCGGCGAAACCCGCTCCGATGACGAGCACCTGTCGCATGGGGTGAAACTAGTGCACCGCGCTACTGACACGTGTCTAACAGTGGCGTTACACTCGCGGCGTGCAGGTGTTGTCCGATGCGCTGGCAGTGTTGCCGCCGCAGATGCGTGACCCGGTGCTGTTCGCCGTGCCGTTCTTCCTGTTGCTGCTGATCCTCGAATGGACCGCGGCACGCAAACTCGAGCACCTGGAGGACGATCGGCCGGGTACGGGCGCCTACGCCCGGAAAGACGCCTGGGCCAGCATCTCGATGGGGCTGGTGTCGGTGGCGACCACGGCGGGCTGGAAGTTCCTGGCCCTGCTCGGGTACGCCGCGTTGTACGCCTACGTCGCTCCGTGGCAGCTGCCGTCGACGGCCTGGTACACGTGGGTGATCGCGCTCGTCGGTGTGGACCTGCTGTTCTACGCCTACCACCGGATCGCCCATCGCGTCCGCATCATCTGGGCCACGCATCAGGCGCACCACTCCAGTGAGTACTTCAATTTCGCCACGGCGCTGCGGCAGAAGTGGAACAACAGCGGCGAGATCCTGATGTGGGTGCCGCTGCCGTTGCTGGGGGTGCCGCCCTGGATGGTGTTCGCCAGCTTCTCGCTGAACCTGATCTACCAGTTCTGGGTGCACACCGAACGCATCGACAAGATGTGGGCGCCTTTCGAATTCCTGTTCAACACCCCCTCGCATCACCGGGTGCACCACGGTATGGATCCCGAGTACCTGGACAAGAACTACGGCGGCATCTTCATCATCTGGGACAGGATCTTCGGTAGCTACCAAGACGAGCTGTTCCGCCCGCACTATGGGCTGACCAAGCCCGTCAACACGTTCAACATCTGGACCCTGCAGACCCGCGAGTACGTGGCGATCGGCCGTGATGTGAAGAGTGCCGAACGGTTCCGCGACCGGTTGGGCTACATCTTCGGCCCACCCGGATGGCAGCCGACGCGAGCCGCCGCGCCGGTCTCGGCCCGACAGCTGAGCACCTCTGAGTAATCTTCATCCGTGGAAACCGTCTTCGATCGTCATGTCGACCCCGCCCTGATCAACCGTTCCCTGGCGGGCGCCGAATTCGGGTCGATGTGGCTCGACATCCCGCGCCAGGAGTACCCGCGACTGTCGGCCCCGCTGCGGTGTGACCTGCTGGTGGTCGGTGCGGGTTACACCGGACTGTGGACCGCGCTGCACGCCGCACAGCGCAACCCGGGCACCCGGATCGCGGTGATCGACACCGAACGCGTGGGCTGGGCGGCGTCGGGACGCAACGGGGGTTTCGTCGAGGCCAGCCTGACCCACGGCGCCGAGAACGGGCGCAACCGCTGGCCCGACGAGCTCGACGAACTCGATGCACTGGGTTTGGAGAACCTCGACGGGATGCAGTCCGATATCAACACCCTCGGCCTGGACGTGGACTGGGAGCGCACCGGCATGCTGGCCGTTGCCACCGAACCACACCAGGTGGAATGGCTGCGCGAATCCGCCGCCGACGGGCATGGCAGCTTCCTCGACCGCGAAGCCATTCGGGCACAGGTCAATTCGCCGACCTATCTGGCCGCGCTGTTCGAGCCCGACACCTGCGCCATCGTGCATCCGGCCAAACTCGCCCTCGAACTGGCGCGTGCGTGCACCGAGGCCGGCGTCTCGATCTTCGAGCACACCCCGGCGCGGGCGCTGTCCTCGGGTCCCAACGGGTGCACCGTCACCACCCCGGGCGGGGAGATCAGTGCCGATCGAGTGGTGTTGGCCACCAACGTCTTTCCGAGCCTGGTCAAGCGCAACCGGCTCTACACCGTGCCGGTGTACGACTACGTGCTGGCCACCGAGCCGCTGAGCCAGGACCAGCTGGACCGCGTCGGGTGGCGCGGCCGCCAAGGCATCGGTGACTCGGCCAACCAGTTCCACTACTACCGGTTGTCCGCGGACAACCGGATCGTGTTCGGCGGGTACGACGCGATCTACCACTTCGGCCGCCGCGTCGACCCCGCCTACGAGGACCGCGACGCGACCTACCGCCGGTTGGCAGCGCACTTCTTCCTGACCTTCCCCACGCTGGAGGAGGTCCGGTTCAGCCACCGCTGGGCCGGTGCCATCGACACCAATACCCGGTTCTGCGCGCACTGGGGTACCGCACACGGCGGCCGGGTGGCCTACGTCAACGGGTTCACCGGACTGGGCGTGGGTGCCACCCGCTTCGCCGCGGACGTCTGCCTTGATCTCCTCGACGGCACGCCGACTCGGCGTACCCGGTTGGAGATGGTGCGTAAAAAGCCGCTGCCGTTCCCGCCGGAGCCGTTGGCCAGTGTCGGGATCCAGGCCACCCGGTGGTCGTTGGATCGCGCCGACCACAGCGCCGGCCGGCGCAACGTCTTGCTGAAGACCCTGGATGCACTGGGGCTCGGTTTCGACTCCTGAGCTACCGCCCGTGACCCCGCCGTAACTGTCCCGGCGCGGGGCCCGGTTCCGCGCGGAACCCTCTCTGGTCTGCATCGATATCGATCTGGAATGTCCGACACGCCGAATGGGTACTTGACTTTGTGGAGATTCAGTAACGGTTTGCGATGGTGCTGCCGATACGCATGGTGAGTCTCGTAACGGCAGGCGGGCTCCGTTCGCGGAGCCGGCCCGGATCTGATCGGAGCACCCGATGCGTCGCAGCACCTCACCGGTCCGCTGGGTTCTGACCGTGCTGGCCGCGGCGTTTGTCGCGGTGTTCGTATCTCCGGCCGCCGCTGCGCAGCCCGGACCGCTGGTGTTCCCCGGCATGGAGATCCTGCAGGGGGTCAACCGCTGCACCCTCGGCTACGTGGATCCCGCCATGCGGATCGCGTTCTCGGCGGGCCACTGCCACGCCGACGGCCCGGTCACCGACCGCAATGGCCAGGTGATCGGCAATGTCGCGATGTTCGAGGACAACACCCCCAACGGCGCCGTCGTCACCACCGATCAGGTGATCACCGACTATCAGGCGATCGTGCTGGCCGACAACGTGACCGTGAACAACGTCCTGCCCGGCGGCAAGCCGTTGGAGTCGGTTCCCGGCCGGGTCGCCGCCCTGGGTGAGCCCGTCTGCCACTTCGGCATCATCACCGGCGAGAGCTGCGGCACCGTCGAACGCGTCAACAACGGCTGGTTCACCATGACCAACGGGGTGGTGAGCCAGAAGGGTGATTCCGGCGGCCCGGTGTATGTCTACGAAGGTGACCGCGCCGTCGTGATCGGACTGTTCAACAGCACGTGGGGCACCTTGCCCGCGGCGGTGTCGTGGCAGGCCACCGGCGATATCGTGCGCGCCGGAATCGGTGGCGTCGTGACCGCCGCCTCGGCGCAGACTCCCGCTCCCTAGGACAGCGCGAACACGGGAATCGACGGCGCCACCGCGCGCATCTGCTCGGGACCCGACTCCGGCGTCAATCCGCCGATATGGGTCTTGACCTCCCAGAACCATCGATCGAGGTAGTGCTTCAGCAGTGGCGGCTTGGCGTCGTCCGCCACTTCGGACAGCGAAACGGTGCGGGAACGCCACCGCGGGCCCAGGCTCACCTGCCCGGCCGCCCTGGCGTTGCGCGCCCATTGGGTGTTGCCTCGCGGTGACACCAGGTAGTCCACGCCGTCGACGGTCATCAAGTTGATCACCACCGAGCGGGTGACTCCGGTCTTGCGGCCGCGAACCCGCAACACCTGCGTGCCGGCCAGGCTGATGCCGGCCTCGGCGAGCCAGCGGATCAGCGAATTACCGGTGCGGGCAATCAAATTGGGTTGGTCATAGCGGGTAGTCATCGGTTCTCCTCTGTCGGATCGAAATTCAAGAGCACTGCTCTCTCATCAGGGTGGCACGGTTGGGCGCTCAATTCAAGAGCAATGCTCTCGTTTCGTGCGACACTGGTGCGGTGGGTAAACGCCAGGAGTCACGCGACCGCATCGAGGCGCAGATCATCGAGCTGGGCCGTCGCCATCTGGTGACCGAGGGGGCAGCCGGCCTGTCGTTGCGGGCCATTGCCCGCGAGCTCGGCATGGT
Organism: Mycobacterium sp. Soil_C_30; assembly: GCF_057656995.1. NCBI lineage: Bacteria > Bacillati > Actinomycetota > Actinomycetes > Mycobacteriales > Mycobacteriaceae > Mycobacterium > Mycobacterium sp. Soil_C_30. The sequence continues at coordinate 110,584 of NZ_JBDGJH010000018.1, forward strand.
GTCCTCGGCGGTGTACCGCTATGTCGCCAGCCGCGACGAGTTGCTGACCCTGCTGCTGATCGACGCCTACACGGACCTCGCCGATGCCGTCGTGCAGACTCAGGCCGAGGCCGGTGGGGGATGGCGCGATCAGGTACTCGCGGCCGCGCACGCCGCCCGGGCCTGGGCCGTCGCCTCACCCGCCAGTTGGGCGCTGCTCTACGGCAGCCCGGTGCCCGGCTATCAGGCGCCGGCCGACCGGACCGTCGGCCCGGGCATCCGGGTGGTGGCCGCGCTTTTCGCCGCCGTCGACGCCGGTATCGGGGATGGCGATATCACTGCCTCGAAAGTGTCTGTGGGGAAACGGCTTTCGCGAGACTTCGACGGTCTGCGTGCTGAATTCGGCTTCGGTGGCGACGACGCGGTGGTGACGGCGTGTGTGACCCTGTGGGCGGGCCTGGTGGGTGCGATCAGCCTCGAGGTGTTCGGTCAGTACGGAGCCGAGACCATCAGTGATCCCCGGGCGTTGTTCGATCTGCAGGTCCGCCTGCTGCTCGAGGTGGTGGGCGGTCGCCAATGATTCAGCATTGACTTATATAAGTGAGAGCTTTAATCTCGGGGTGTGCACGCGTTCGACGTACTCGGTGACGCGGTACGGCGCCGGATACTCGAACTGCTCGCCGACGGTGAGCAGTCCGCCGGGGCCATCGCGGGCGTCGTCCGAGCGGAATTCGGTATCAGCCAGCCCGCGGTGTCGCAGCACCTGAAAGTGCTGCGCGACAACGGTTTCGCGTCGGTGCGACCGGACGGGCAGCGCAGGCTCTACGCGGTCGAGCCCGCGAAGCTGCGTGACGTCGACGAGTGGCTGGACGGTTTCCGCAAGTTCTGGGCACCGCGCCTGGATGCACTGTCCACCGAGATCGCCCGCGGCAAACGGGACAAGCGCACGTCAACCGAGGATCAAGGAGACCACTGATGGACGTCAGCCATCACGTCAACGCCGTCGCGCGTACCGTGGGCGGCCGCACACTCGAGGCCGGTGAAGCGCATGTGGTGACGCTGAGCCGCAGCTATCCCACCGATGTCGAGGATCTGTGGGATGCCTGCACCAACCCCGAGCGGCTCCCGCGGTGGTTCGCGCCCGTGCGCGGCGACCTGGAACTCGGTGGCACGTACCAGGTGGAGGGAAATGCCTCGGGCACGGTGCTCACCTGCGACCCGCCCAAGACCTTCACCGCCACATGGGAATTCGGCGGCGGCGTCAGCTGGATCGAGCTCCAGATCATCGCCGAGGGGCCTGAACAGACCCGCATGCAGCTCGATCACATCGCCTTTGTGGACGACGACATGTGGCCGCAGTACGGCCCCGGGGCGGTGGGCGTCGGTTGGGATCTGGCGCTTCTGGGCCTGGCGATCCACCTGGAGACCGGCAGGCCCGTGCCGCAGGAGTTCAAGGAGGAGGAATGGGCCACCACGGGCGATGGCCGCGAGTACATCCGCGCCGCCGGCGAGGGCTGGTACGCCGCGCACACCGCCTCCGGTGAGTCGGCGGAGGTGGCGCGGCGCGCCGCAGACAACACCATTGCGTTCTACCGGGGGGATCCGCCCCCGCAGAACTAGAACGTGTTTCAATTCCCGCCTCTGCTGGGCTAATGTGCTTTCTTGATGAGTGCACCTGTCCAGACCGCTGTCCAGATCGCCTGGGTGACGCCGGACCTCGACGCCACCGAGGCGGCGCTGACCAACCTGCTGGGCGTCCGGACGTGGGTGCGGATTCCCGACGTGCACTTCGGCCCGGACACCAACACCTACCGCGGCCGCCCCGCTGACTTCGTCGCCAGCATCTCGCTGAGCTATCTGGGCGACATGCAGCTCGAACTCATCGAGCCGGTGCGCGGCGGCGCCAACGTCTACAGCGACTTCCTGCGCGAACGCGGAGCCGGGCTGCACCACATCTGCATCGACGCGGTCGACCAGGCGGGCTTCGACGCGGCGCTGGCCAACGCCACCGCGCACGGTGCCGAGATCGCCGCCCAGGGCACCATGCCCGGCGGAATGCGCTTCGCCTATGTCTCCGACCCCCGGGCCGGCGTGCCGTACCTCGAAATCGCGCACATTCCCGACGAGATCAGGGCGTTCTTCGACTACATCAAGCAGGAGCAGCAATGAGCATCGAGATCCCGCCCGTCCTGAACGACGCCGATGCCGACTGGACCGACGAAACCGACGTCGTGGTCCTCGGATTCGGAATCGCCGGCGGCTGTGCCGCGGTCAGCGCCGCCGCGGCAGGCGCCCGCGTTCTGGTACTGGAGAAGGCGGCCGCGGCCGGCGGCACCACGTCGATGGCGGGTGGTCACTTCTACCTCGGCGGCGGTACCGCGGTGCAACAGGCCACCGGGCACCAGGATTCGCCCGAGGAGATGTACAAGTACCTGGTGTCGCAGTCCCGCGAGCCGGAACTCGACAAGATCCGCGCCTACTGCGACGGCAGCGTCGAGCATTTCGACTGGCTGGAGAATCTCGGCTTCCAGTTCGAACGAAGCTATTACCCGGGCAAGGTCGTCGTCCCGCCGGGCACCGAAGGGTTGTCCTACACCGGTAACGAGAAGGTGTGGCCGTTCTGCGAGCAGGCCACGCCTGCGCCGCGTGGGCACTCGGTGCCGGTTCCCGGCGAACTGGGTGGCGCGGCGATGGTGATCGACCTGCTGCTCAAACGCGCCGCCGAACTCGGCGTGCAGATCCGGTACGAGACCGGGGCCACCGCTTTGGTCACCGACTCCGGGGGCGGCGTCGTCGGCGTGCGCTGGAAGCACTTCGGTGACACCGGCGAGGTCAAGGCGAACTCGGTGATCATCGCGGCCGGCGGTTTCGCGATGAACGCCGAGATGGTGGCCGAGTACACCCCCGCCCTCGGCCAGGAACGCAAAACCAAACACCACGGGATGGTGGCGCCGTACATCCTGGGCAACCCGAACGACGACGGACTCGGCATCGGGTTGGGGGTCTCGGCCGGCGGGGTCGCCCTCAATCTCGATCAGCTGTTCATCACTGCGGCGGCGTATCCGCCCGAGATCCTGCTCACCGGCGTCATCGTCAACGCCGACGGCCGGCGGTTCGTGGCCGAGGACTCCTACCACTCACGCACCTCGGCGTTCGTGCTCGAACAGCCCAACCAGACGGCCTATCTCATCGTCGACGAAGCCCACATGCAGATGCCCGAGATGCCTCTGATCAAATTCATCGACGGCTGGGAAACGGTCGCGGAGATGGAATCCGCGCTCGGCATCCCCGCGGGCAACCTCGCCGCGACGCTGGAGCGCTACAACGCCAACGCGGCCGAGGGCGTCGACCCCGATTTCCACAAACAGCCGGATTACCTTGCCGCACAGGACAACGGCCCGTGGGCGGCGTTCGACCTGTCGCTGGGCGTCGCGATGTACTCCGGCTTCACCATGGGTGGGTTGAAAGTGTCCATCGACGGTGAGGTGCTGCGCGCCGACGGCAGCGCGGTGCCCGGCTTGTACGCCGCCGGCGCATGCGCGTCGAACATCGCCCAGGACGGCAAGGGCTACGCCAGTGGCACCCAGCTGGGCGAGGGGTCTTTCTTCGGCCGACGGGCGGGGGCGCACGCCGCCAGACAGTCAGGCGCGCACTGAGGTGACAGCCCGTCGCTAGTCCTGCCGGGCGCCCACCGGGGCCAGCCGCCACTCACCGCTACCGAGCAGGGCCAGCTCCTGGTCGTGATGGCTGATCACGGTGCCGCGATGCGCAACGCTGACCAGGATCGTGTCGGGCAGGTCATCGCGCACCATCTGATACAGCATGGTCTCCAGGCCGACATCGAGCGCCGAGGTGGCCTCGTCGACGAACACCGCCTTCGGCTTGGTCAGCAGCACCCGCGCGAACGCCACCCGCTGCTGCTCGCCGGGGGAGAGCACCTTGGCCCAGTCCTGCTCCTCGCCGAGTCTGGCGGCCAGATGCGGCAGGGCCACCTTGTTCAACATGGCGGCCAGCTCGTCGTCGGGGATGTCGCCGCCGCGGCGGGGATAGGACAACACCTCCCGCAGATCGCCGAGCGGCACATACGGCATCTGCGACAGGAACATCGTCTCGTTGGTTCCGGTGGGGCAGCGCAATGTGCCACTGGTGAAGGGCCACAGCTGGGCGAGGCTGCGCAACAAAGTGGTCTTGCCGGTGCCGGACACGCCCGTGATGGCCAGGGTGTCCCCGGCCGTGAGCTCGAGATCAATGGGGTTGATCAGCTGGGTGCCGTCCGGTTTGCGCACCTCGACATCGGCCAGTTCGACCCGGTTTCCGGAGCTGGGCTCGACCGTCAGCGTCGGCAGTTCGCGACCTTCGTCATTGGCGACCACCAAGCCGTGCAGACGGATGATCGCCGCGCGGTAGCCGGCGAAGTCGTCGTAGGCGTTACGGAAGAACGACAGGCCCGTTGTGAGTGCACGGAACGAGCTTGCAGTTTGATACAGCGCACCGAGGGCGATCTCTCCGTCATAGAACCGCTTGAACTGAACCAGCAGCGGTATGAGCTCCTGCGCCTGGGTGATGGAGACGTTCCAGCCGTAGAACCCCGTCATTCGGTTGACGTACTTCTTGTAGTTCGTGACAACGGGCGCAAACCTCCGCCGCAACCCCGTGCGCTCGGCAAACTCACCGCGGTAGAACGCCACCGCTTCGGACGCATCCCGTAAACGGACCAAGGCGTAGCGGAAGACGGCGTTGAACTTCTCGTTGTCGAACGACAACCGGATGATCGGCCGACCGATCCAGAACGAGACGACTGTCGCGAACACGATGTATGCGATGCCGATCCAGAAGATCGCCTTCGGCAGCGTGTATCCGACGAGTGGCAAGGTCACCGGTCCGGACAGGTTCCACAGGATGGCGGTGAACGAGATCATCGACGCGATCGAGGAGACGGCGCCGAACAGCAGCGTGGTCTCCGACGTGTTGTTCGGCTTGTTCGGTTGAGAGTTGACGCCGGCGGTGAAGATGTCGATATCGGCCTGAATACGCTGATCCGGGTTGTCGATGGTGTCGTCGATGAAGCGCGCCCGGTAATAGGCCTTGCCGTCGAGCCAGTTGTCGGTGAGCTGTCCGGTGAGCCAGGCTCGCCACCGCAGCATGAACCGTTGGGCCAGGTAGAGATCGAGCATGGTCTGTGCAACCGAGATTGTCGCCAGCACCGCAAAGGCCCAGAACGACAACCAGAAGCCGCTGCCACCAGACTGTCGCACCGCTTCGTCTCCGGAGCCCAACCCGGCGGCGATGACCTGGAAGCTCGTCGTTTGATCGCTGCCCACGTAGCTGAACAGCACCGACAGTCGAACACTGACCATCACCGACAGCAGTAGGCCCGCGAGCCACACCCAGACGATCACACTGTCGCGGCCGACGAAATAGCCGCGGGTGACCCGCCAGAACTGCTTACCCCACTCGGTGAACTTGACGATCAGGAACAAGCCGGCGAGGGTGGCCACGGCCGCGATCGCCCACGCTCGTGCGATCCACCACAGCGACGCCCACAGCTCGTTGCTCCAGTCCAGCGTCGGGACGAACATCTCCACCGGGGCAAAGTACCGCGTCAGACCCCGGTGCGTCGGGAACCGCTAGCCAGAGTTCGCGAGTTGATCCAGCCGCCACTCGCCACCGCCGAGCAGGCGCAGCTCCTGCTCGTGATGCTGTTCGACGCTGGGGCGATGGCTCACGCTGACCATGATCAGATCCGGAAGCTCCTGGCGCAGGGTCGAATACATCACATACTCCATGCCCTCATCCAGCGCCGAGGTGGCCTCGTCGAGGAACACCGCTTTCGGCTTGGTCAGCAGCACCCGCGCGAACGCGATGCGTTGCTGCTCACCCGGGGAAAGCACCTTCACCCAGTCGCGTACCTCACCGAGTCGGTGTGTCAGGTGTGGCAGCTGGACCTTGACCAGTGCGCGCTGCAGTTCGGCGTCGGGGATCTCACCGGGGCAGGAGGGGTAGGAGACCACCGCATGCAGATCGCCCAGGGGTATGTACGGCACCTGCGAGAGGAACATGGTCTGGTTCGCCCCGCCCGGGCGGCGCAGGGTGCCGGTGGTGAACGGCCACAACTGGCCCAGACAGCGCAGCAGGGTCGTCTTTCCCGATCCGGACACACCGGTGACCACCAGCCCCTGGCCCGGCTCCAGGCGCAGATCGACCGGGCGGATCAGGATGTCTCCGGTGGGGGTGCGGACCTCCACGTTGTCCAACTCCACCGCGCCGTCGGTGGTGTCGGCGGTGGTGAGCTCGGGCAGGTGCCGGGCCTGCTCGTTGGACTGCACCAGCCCGTCGAGGCGGATGATGGCGGCCTGGAAGCTGGCGAACTGGTCGTAGGCGTTGCGGAAGAACGACAGCCCGTCGAGAATCGCCCCGGTGGCGCTACCGGACTGGGTGACATCGCCGTAGGTGATCTCCCCGTCGAACATCCGGGGCGCCTGGACCACCAGTGACAGCGGCACCGCGGCCTGGCTGGCTGACAGGTTCCAGCCGGTGAACCCGATGGTGCGGCGCACGTAGTGGCGGTAGTTGTCGATCACCCCGGCGAACCGGCCGTGCAGCTGGACGCGCTCGGCGCGCTCGCCACGGTAGAACCCGACGGACTCGGCCATGTCCCGCAGCCGCACCAGCGCGTAGCGGAACGCCGCATTGCGGGCCTCGTTGATGAAGCTCAGCCGGATCAGGGGCCGGCCGATCCAGAACGCCACGGCGGTGGCGACCAGAACGTAGGCGATGGCGATCCAGAACAGCGCCTTGGGAATGGTGATGCCGAGCAGTTCGACCGGCCCGGCCAGTCCCCACAGGATCGGCCCGAAGGAGGCAACCGACAGGATCGAGCTGATGGCGCCGAACAGCAGTACCGAGCCGGTGCCGTATTGCGGGACGTTGGGCGTGGTACCCACCCCGGTGGTGAAGATGTCGATGTCCTGCTGGATGCGCTGGTCCGGGTTGTCGATGGTCTCGTCGATGAAGCGGCAGCGGTAATAGGAGCGGTGGTCCAGCCAGTCGCCGGTGAGCCGATCCGTCAGCCAGACCCGCCAGCGGATGATGAAGCGCTGCATCAGGTAGATGTCGAGCATGGTGCGCACCACGTGGACAGTGGCCAGCAGGACGAACATCTTCATCGCCGTCCAGAAGCCGTCCTGCCCGGACTGCCTGGCCGCCTCGTCCTCGCCCTGGAACGCCACCTGTAGCGCCGTGGTCTGGTCGTTGTAGAAGTAGCTCAACAGCACATCGAGGCGCACCGAGGCGACCACCGACAGCAGCAGAACGGCGAACAGGCCCCACACCGGCAGGCTCTGGCGGCCCTTGAAGTAGGCACCGGTGACTCGCCAGAACTGCCGTCCCCAGGTGGTGAACCGCAGTAGCGCGGCCACGATGGCCAGCGATACCGCTGCCGTCACCGCGAACACCCACGTGATCCACCACAGCGATTCGCCGATCTGGCTGCTCCAGTCGATCGACTGCTCGAACATATGACTCCCGGGTGCTGGGGCGTCACCCGACGCCGACCGACTTGGGCAAGCTACCCCAGCGGAGGCCGTTCGGCGCGAATCGGGCTCAGGCGAACGTCGCTTGCAGGTGCTGCACCAGGGTGTCGCAGAGATCGTCCGCGGTGACGGCGCGGGCAGCCAATCCGAGATAACCGTCGGGGCGGACGACGTACACCGAGACGTCCTTGGCGACATAGGAGTGGGCGAACTCCCCGTCGGTGTCGTGGATCACGGGCAGGACGGTGCCGGTGACGTCGGCGTCGGGATCGGCGACGATGTAGACCTGCGCGCGCTCGTGGGCGGCGGCGACGGCGGCGCCTGCCGCCGCTTCCAGCGCCGCCACCTCGGCGGTGCCGGCTCCGGCGTACAGCAGCACCGTGTGGTCGCGGCGGTTGAGCAGGCTGAACAACCGGAACGGTTCGGTCACCGCGTCGCGCCGCAATCCGGTGGCGTCCGGTGCCCGTTCACCGGCGCCGTCGGCGACCAGGGGACTGCCGGCATAGGAGATCAACAGCTGCGCTTCCCGGCGCATGACGTAGCTGGGATCGGCTGCGTCCGAAACGATTCCGGAGCGCGCGCTGCGCACGGTGCGTCCCACCACGTCTTCGCCCACCGGCCGTCGTTCGGCGTCATAACTCGCCAGCAGGCCGTCGGCCGCTTCGCCGCGGACCGCCAGCGCGAGCTTCCATGCCAGGTTGTGCGCGTCCTGGATGCCGGTGTTCATCCCCTGCGCGCCGGTGGGTGGGTGGATGTGGGCGGCATCCCCGGCCAGGAACACCCGACCCGTGCCGTAGGTGTCGACGATGCGATGGCTGATCCGGAAGACCGATGACCACCGCAGGTTGCGGGCCGTCACCGGCTCGGGCGACAACCGTTCGAGCACCTTCTGGATGTCGTCGAGTTGCGGCGCGCGAGAACCCTCGAAGCCGTGGGCCACCCCGTCGGCGGGTGCGGTCGACAGGTCCGGGGGCACCAGCATCGACATCCGGTACCGGCCGCGGCCCGGCAGTGGGATGCACACCAGAAGGTCGTCGGTGACACCGTCGGTCTGGTGCATCGAGCGCAACGCGACACCGCGCGGCAGCGACCAGTCCACCTCGACATCGCCGAGCATGTACTGCTCCTCGAACGCCGCGCCCTCGAAGCTGCACCCCAAGGCCTTGCGCACCGCACTGTGGGCGCCGTCGGCGCCGATCAGGTAGCGGGCACGCACCGTGGATTCCTCGCCACCGGAGACGGCGACCGTCACACCGGCGTCGTCCTGCTCGAAACCGGTGACGCGCAACCCCCGCTGCACCGCGACACCGCGACGGGCCAGTTCGTCACGTAACACCCGCTCGGTGGCGTACTGCGGAATACAGATGAAACCGAACGGCACATCCGGGGGCAAGACGAGTTCGAGTTCGGCGACCCTGTTGCCGTTGACGTAGACCACTTGACCGCGCATCGGGATGGACTCGTCGAGAATGGCGTTCACGACGCCCATGCCCTCGAACACCTCGAGCGTTCGGGGTTGCACGCCAACAGCTTTCGCGTACTGAGGCGGTTCGGTCAACGGATCGAGGATGCGGCAGCCGATCCCGCGGCGGTTCAGTTCGATCGCCGCGGTGAGGCCGATCGGCCCCGCGCCGGCGATCAGGACATCGGTGTCGGGGGTCTGCGCCACAGCGCAATTATGCCCGCGCAGGCCCGTTACGCTGGGCTTTCATGGACAACGCCGGCCGCCTGATCGCCCGCCCGCGGTGGTCAACACCTTGACCGACCCCGCGGTGGCCTGTCCGCGCCGCTCCAAGCCGGCCTGATTCGCCGAAATCGGTGACCGGCTGGGTTCGGCTGGTGATGCTGGAACCGTGCACCTGAGATTCCACGACGGTGACGCCGACTTCGCAGCGGTGGCCGCGCCCGTGTACCGCCGCGATCCGGTGCTGCACACCGTCGAGTTGACGTTTTTGCGGGGTGGTCCGTTGCCGGGAGACAGCGCGCCGCTGCTGGTGACGGTATGGGACGGCGGCCGGTTGGTGGGTGCGGGTATGCGCACCCCGCCGTATCCGTTGCTGTGCAGTGGCCTTCCTGTCGACGCGATACCCGCCGTGGTCGACGGGTTGCGCGGCGCGGGTGTCGCGGTCCCCGGCGTGCGTGGATTACGAAGCACAGCAGAGGCTTTCGCGCAGCGCTGGGCCGCGGTGGTCGGGTGTGCGGTCGGTGTCGACACCGAGGAACGGCTGTACCGGCTGGGTGCACTGCAGCCCCCGACCGGTGTGCCCGGGGCGGCTCGGCTGGCCGGCAACGCGGACACCGCGCTGCTGATCGACTGGCAGTGCGCGTTCGCCGGCGAGGCCTTCGGACACGAGCCGGACCAGGCTCTGGCGCGCGCTGCGTTGGTGTCTGCCGATTCCCACGGTGACGCGCACTGGTTGTGGACGCTGCACGGTGTTCCCGTGGGTATGGCCGGCGTGCGTGCACCGGCGGCCGGCGTTTCCCGGGTGGGTCCGGTGTACACCCCGCCGGAGCAGCGCGGCCACGGCTACGGCTCGGCGGTCACCGCCGCGGCGTGCCGGTGGGCGGCGGGGGTAGGCGCCGGCGACATCGTGCTGTTCGCCGATCTCGCCAATCCGGTGTCGAACCGCATCTATCAGCGCATCGGTTTCGCGCCGGTGGCCGACACCGTGCACCTTCGTTTTACGGGCTGACACGACGCCGCCGAGCGCACCGATTTGTCCGTGAAACCCGGGGTGTCGACGGACAGACACGCGCGCTCGGCGTGGTTGATCGGCCGCGTACGGTTGTCCTGTGGCACGCACCTCCTCGAAGACCAAACCCGGCGACAAGAAGCCCGGCAAGATCAGCGGCCGGTTCTGGAAGATGCTGGGTGCCAGCGCGGACAAGAACCAGGTCAAGTCCATGTCCGAGGTCCACGACTCGGCTGCCTTCGACGCCAAGGCCGCCGAACTGGACGACGAACAGCTGCGCAAAGCAGCCAAGCTGCTCGACCTGACGGCGCTCGCCGAGGCCGCCGACATCCCGCAGTTCCTGGCCATCGCCCGTGAGGCCGCCGACCGGGCCACCGGCCTGCGCCCGTTCGACGTCCAGTTGCAGGGTGCGCTGCGCATGCTGGCCGGCGACGTGGTGGAAATGGCCACCGGTGAAGGCAAGACGCTGGCCGGTGCGATCGCCGCGGCCGGTTACGCCCTCGGCGGCCGCCGCGTCCACGTCATCTCCGTCAACGACTACCTGGCCCGCCGTGACGCCGAGTGGATGGGACCGCTGCTGGAGGCGATGGGCCTGACCGTCGGGTGGATCACCGGTGACTCCACCGCCGAAGAACGCCGCGCCGCCTATCAGTGCGACGTCACCTACGCCTCGGTCAACGAGATCGGCTTCGACGTGCTGCGCGACCAGCTGGTCACCGACGTCGCCGACCTGGTGTCGCCGAACCCCGATGTGGCACTGATCGACGAAGCCGACTCCGTCCTCGTCGACGAGGCGCTGGTGCCGCTGGTGCTGGCCGGCACCACCCACCGCGAGACGCCGCGGCTGGAGATCGTCGAGTTGATCGGCAACCTGGTGCCCGGCACCGATTACGCCGCCGATGCCGACCGGCGCAACATCCACCTCACCGAAGACGGGGCGCAGAAGGTCGAAAAAGCCCTCGGGGGGATCGATCTCTACTCCGAGGAACACGTCGCCACCACGCTGACCGAGGTCAACGTCGCCCTGCATGCCCATGTGCTGCTGCAGCGCGACGTGCACTACATCGTCCGCGACGGCGCCGTGCACCTGATCAACGCCTCGCGCGGCCGCATCGCGCAGCTGCAGCGCTGGCCCGACGGTCTGCAGGCCGCGGTCGAGGCCAAGGAGGGCATCGAGGCCACCGAGACCGGTGAAGTGCTCGACAACATCACCGTGCAGGCCCTGATCAACCGGTATCCGACCGTCTGCGGCATGACCGGTACCGCCCTGGCCGCCGGTGAGCAGCTGCGCCAGTTCTACAAGCTCGGGGTGTCGCCGATCGAGCAGAACACCCCCAACATCCGCGAAGACGAAGAGGACCGCGTCTACATCACCGCTGCGGCCAAGATGGACGCGGTGATCGAGCACATCCAGGAGGTGCACGCCACCGGCCGGCCGGTGCTCGTCGGCACCCACGATGTCGCCGAATCCGAGGAACTGCACGAGCGGCTGGTGAGACGGAAGGTGCCCGCCGTCGTCCTCAACGCCAAGAACGACGCCGAGGAAGCCGCCGTCATCGCCGAGGCCGGCGCACTGGGTGTCGTCACCGTCTCCACCCAGATGGCCGGTCGCGGTACCGACATCCGGCTGGGCGGCTCGGACGAAAAGACCCACGATGAAGTGGTGGAGCTCGGCGGCCTGCACGTCGTCGGCACCGGCAGGCACAACACCGAGCGCCTGGACAACCAGCTGCGTGGCCGCGCCGGCCGCCAGGGCGATCCGGGTTCGTCGGTGTTCTTCGCCAGCTGGGAGGACGAGGTGGTGGTATCCCACCTCGATGCCGACAAGCTGCCCAACGAGACCGACGACGACGGCCGCATCGTCAGCCCGAAGGCAGCCAGCCTGCTCGACCACGCGCAGCGCATCGCCGAGGGGCGACTGCTCGATGTGCATGCCAACACCTGGCGCTACAACCATCTGATCGCCCAGCAGCGCGCCATCATCGTCGACCGCCGCAACACCCTGCTGTCGACGCCGACCGCGCTCGAGGAACTCAAGGAACTGGCTCCGGAGCGCTACGCAGAACTACGCGAAACCGTCTCCGAGGACGAGCTGGAGCGCATCTGCCGGCTGATCATGCTCTACCATCTGGACCGTGGCTGGGCCGACCACCAGGCCTTCCTGTCGGATATCCGGGAGAGCATCCACCTGCGCGCCCTGGGCCGGCAGAACCCGCTCGACGAGTTCCACCGGATGGCCGTCGACGCCTTCACCTCGCTGGCCGCGGACGCGGTGGAAGCCGCCCAGCAGACCTTCGAGACCGCCGACGTGCTCAGCGACGAGCCCGGCCTGGACCTGTCCAAACTGGCGCGCCCGACGTCGACCTGGACCTACATGGTCCACGACAACCCGCTCAACGACGACACGCTGTCGGCCCTGAGCCTGCCGGGCATCTTCCGCTGACGATGGCCCACCTTCCCAGCTGGGCTCGTCCCTCACCCCGCATCGGCGGCGGACGGTAGGTTTACTGCCTATGACGCCTGCACCGGGGGGCACGCGTGACCGGGTACTGACCGTGCCCAACGTGCTGTCCGCTGTGCGCCTGATCCTGATCCCGGTGTTCGTCTACCTGCTGCTGGGCGCCCACAGCCAGGTCGCGTACGTATGGGCCGTCGGCATCCTGGTATTCAGCGGTGCCTCCGATTGGCTCGACGGCAAGATCGCCCGCAGTTTCAAAGACCAGTCCTCGCGGCTGGGGGAGTTGCTGGACCCGGCCGTCGACCGGCTGTACATGATCGCCGTGCCCATCTCGTTCGGCCTGGCCGGCATCGTGCCGTGGTGGGTGATCGCGATCCTGATCGTCCGCGACGGGCTGCTGGCGGCGATGTTGCCGGTGCTGCGCAGCCGCGGGCTGACCGCGCTGCCGGTCACCTACATCGGCAAGGCGGCGACGTTCGCGTTGATGTCCGGCTTCCCGCTGATTTTGTTCGGGGCAGGGGTTGCCACCGAAACAGCACTGTGGGGCGAAGTGATCGGAGCCTGCGGCTGGGGGTTCTTGATCTGGGGCGTCTACATGTATGTCTGGGCGTTCGTGCTGTACCTCATCCAGCTGACGCTGGTGGTGCGCCGGCTCCCCAAGGTGACATCGTGACCGACCCCGACCGCACGCTCGGCGGTTACAACCCGGTGGCCGGGCTCAACACACACCGGGAGAATCCGGTGCAGAAGCTGCCGGTGCCGTCGCTGCTGCGTTCCCTGCTCTCCGAGCATCTGGACCCCGGTTATGCGGCGGCCGCCAAAGCCCGGGCCGAAGCCGAGCGCCCGCCCCCTCGCGCCAGGCGCTGGCTCTGGCAGGCCCTGGCCGCGATGTTGATCGCCACGGTGTTCGCCATCGCCGCCGCACAGGCCCGCTCCACCGCGCCGGGGGTCAGCGAAGCCCAGCACGTGTTGGCGGGCAGTGTGCGCTCGGCGGAGGGCACCACCGACGACCTCGCCGCCCGTCGCGACACCCTGGCGGCGGAGGTCGACGACGTGCAGCGCCGCCGACTGGCCGACGACGCGGAAGGCCAGCAACTGCTCACCAGGCTGGACGAACTGAACCTGCCGGCGGGCACCACTCCGATGATCGGGCCCGGTATCACCGTCACGGTCACCGACCCCGGGGTGGGTCGCGATCTCACCGACGTCTCCAAGCAACGGGTTCCCGGGAGCCAGCAGGTGATCCTCGACCGTGACCTGCAGTTGGTGGTGAACTCGCTGTGGGCCTCCGGCGCCGAGGCCATTGCCGTCGACGGAGTGCGGGTGGGGCCCAATGTCACCATCCGGCAGGCGGGCGGCGCCGTCCTGGTCGACAATCACCCCATCAGCAGCCCGTACGAGATCGTCGCCCTCGGACCGCAGAATGGCCTGCGAGACGGGTTCGACCGCAGTCCAGGCCTGATGCGGCTGCGGCTGCTCGAGATCTCCTACGGAGTCGGTGTGACGGTCAGTGCGGGGGAAGGTCTAACAGTGCCGACCGGCGCTGCCCGGGACATCAAATTCGCCCAGCAGATTGGCCCCTGACCATGCGATCTTGGGAGATTCTCACGTGATCGGGATCGCCGCGCTCGTCGTCGGCATCGTGCTCGGTTTGGTGTTCCAGCCGAGTGTGCCGGAGCTGATCCAGCCGTACCTGCCGATCGCCGTGGTGGCGGCGCTCGACGCGGTCTTCGGCGGTCTGCGTGCCTATCTGGAGAACATCTTCGACGCCAAGGTTTTTGTGGTGTCCTTCGTCTTCAACGTGTTGGTGGCCGCCTTGATCGTCTACGTCGGCGACCAACTCGGCGTCGGCACCCAGCTGTCCACGGCGATCATCGTGGTGCTCGGAATCCGCATCTTCGGCAACGCGGCCGCCCTGCGCCGCAGACTGTTCGGCGCCTGACGATGGCCGACGAGACCCAGCGGGGCGCGAACCACCACGGCCGGCACGAATTCCCCGCCGGCACCGAGCCGGCACGCAAACGCACCCGCTCGCAGCTCGTGTTCGGCGTGCTGGCGGTGCTGCTGTGCCTGGTCCTCGGTGTGGCGATCGCCACACAGGTGCGCCAGACCGAAACCGGCGATTCGCTCGAATCGGCCCGGCCCGCCGACCTGCTGGTGCTGCTGGATTCGCTGCAACAGCGTGAGGCGGCACTCAACACCGAAGTCGCCGAACTGCAGCGCACGCTGGCCTCGCTGCAGGCGTCGGGAAGCTCCGATCAGGCCGCCATCGACAATGCCCGGGCCCGGCTGGCCGCGTTGTCGATCTTGATCGGCACCGTGGGCGCCACCGGTCCCGGAGTGATGGTCACCATCGACGACCCGGCCTCCGGCGTGGCGCCCGAAACGATGCTCGACGTGATCAACGAGCTACGCGCCGCGGGGGCCGAAGCAATGGAGATCCGCGCGGCCGACAAGGCGGTGCGGGTGGGCGTGGACACCTGGGTGGTCGGCACGCCCGGCGCCCTCGCCGTCGACGGGCAGGTGTTGGCGCCGCCCTATTCGGTTCTGGCGATCGGTGATCCGCCGACGTTGGCGGCGGCCATGAACATCCCCGGCGGCGCCGTCGACAGCGTCGAACGGGTGGGCGGCAGCATGACGATTCAGCAGTCCGAGCGCGTTGACGTGACCGCCTTGCGGCAACCGAAACCGCGCCAATACGCTCAGCCAGTCAAATGAGCCCGTACAAGTCGGCCGACAAACACAGGGAGCGAGAACCGACGTGAGCGAGATCCCCGCCGATCTGCAGTACACCGCCGAGCACGAGTGGGTCCGCCGCACCGGTGACGACACCGTCCGCGTCGGTATCACCGACTACGCGCAGTCGGCGCTGGGTGATGTGGTGTTCGTCCAGCTGCCCGAGGTGGGTGCCGAACTGACGTCCGGCGACGCGTTCGGCGAGGTGGAATCCACCAAGTCCGTCTCCGATCTGTTCGCCCCGCTGACCGCGAAAGTGGTTGCCGTCAACGAGGATCTGGAAGGCAGCCCTGACCTGGTGAACTCCGATCCGTACGGCGCAGGCTGGCTGCTCGAACTGCAGGCCGCACCCGGCGAGCTGGAGGCCGGTTTCGGGGCTCTTCTCGACGCAGAGGCGTACCGCGCCACACTCACCGAGTGAGGTGTTGTTAGGGTGCCTGCCAGCCGTGTTTCCTGCCGTGGTGGGCACAATCATGCCGATGGCGCGGTAACGTCGACATCGCGGCGGTGGGCAGCACAGTCGACCGGCGTTTATCGCCACAAGCAGCCAGTGAGGAGCAGCGTGTGACGGACAAGGACAGCAACTCGGGGGCTGACCAAGTGTCTGATGAGGTGACAGTCGAGACGACGTCGGTCTTCCGGGCCGATTTCCTCAACGAACTGGATGCGCCTGCGGCCACTGGCAGCGAAGGTGCCGTATCGGGAGTCGAAGGGCTGCCGGTAGGTTCCGCGCTGCTGGTCGTCAAGCGTGGACCCAACGCGGGTTCGCGCTTCCTGCTGGATCAGGCCAGCACGTCTGCCGGGCGCCATCCCGATAGCGACATCTTTCTCGATGACGTGACCGTCAGCCGCCGCCATGCCGAGTTCCGGCTGGAGAACGGCGAGTTCCAGGTGGTCGACGTCGGCAGCCTCAACGGCACCTACGTCAACCGCGAGCCCGTCGACTCGGCGGTCCTGGCCAACGGCGACGAGGTGCAGATCGGCAAGTTCAGGCTCGTCTTCCTGACCGGGCCCAAGGGTGAAGACGGGGGACCCGGCAGCTAGTGACCGCACCCGATACTCCGGCATTCGCCGGGATGTCGATCGGCGCGGTGCTGGACTCGCTGCGGCCCGATTTCCCGGACGTCACCATCTCCAAGATCCGGTTCTTGGAAGCCGAGGGGCTGGTGACGCCTGGGCGAACGGCCTCGGGGTATCGAAGGTTCACGGCATACGACTGCGCGCGGCTGCGGTTCATCCTGACCGCGCAGCGCGACCAGTACCTGCCGCTGAAGGTCATCAAGGCGCAATTGGACGCTCAGCCCGACGGCGCACTCCCGGACAGCGGATCGCCGTACGGGGTGCCGCGGTTGGTGTCGGCCGCCGGCGCGGCCGAAGCCCCGGCCGCGGTGTCGCCGGCCAAGGTACGGCTGTCCCGGGAAGACGTGATCGAACAGTCCGGTCTGCCCGCGCATGACGCCGAGGAGATGCTGTCGGCATTGCTGAAGGCCGGCGTGATCAGTACGGGACGGGCCGGCTTCTTCGACGAGCATTCGGTGCCGATCCTGCAGTGCGCATGTGCGCTGGCCGACTACGGTGTGGAACCCCGCCACCTGCGGGCTTTCCGCTCGGCGGCCGACCGGCAGTCCGATTTGATCGCCCAGATCGCGGGGCCTCTGGTCAAAGCCGACAAGGCGGGCGCGCGTGATCGCGCCGACGACCTGGCCCGTGAGGTCGCGGCCCTGGCGATCACCTTGCACACGTCGTTGGTGAAGTCGGCTGTACGCGACGTTCTCAACCGCTGAGGGCTAGACTCCGTGGGACGGGTTGGTGCTCAGAATCAGGGTCGAAACCGGGTCCGGTAGAGGTTCCGAGACTGGCAGCGTCGGGCAGCAGAGCGGTGCGGAGGGCAGACACAAAATGGGTGAAGTGCGTGTGGTCGGCATTCGCGTCGAGCAGCCTCAGAACCAGCCGGTGCTGTTGCTGCGCGAGGCCAATGGTGACCGGTACCTTCCCATCTGGATCGGGCAGCCGGAAGCGGCCGCCATCGCCCTGGAACAGCAGGGCGTGGAGCCGCAGCGACCCATGACTCACGACCTGTTCCGTGATGTCATTGCCGCCCTCGGTCATTCACTCAAAGAGGTGCGGATCGTCGACCTGCAGGAAGGCACGTTCTACGCCGACCTGATCTTCGACCGCGACATCAAGGTCTCTGCGCGGCCGTCGGATTCGGTGGCCATCGCATTGCGGGTGGGTGTGCCGATCTACGTCGAGGAGGCGGTGCTCGCGGAGGCGGGCCTGCTCATCCCCGACGAGAACGACGAGGAGGCCACCGGCGCGGTGCGTGAGGATGAGGTCGAGAAGTTCAAAGAGTTCCTCGACAGCGTCTCGCCGGACGATTTCAAGGCCACGTGAGCCTCTCCGCGGGGCTTTTGCCCCGCGCGGGAATCGTTCCGACTGCGGACTGGTCACGGATGCGTCTCAACTGGTCGTTCGGGTTCGACACGCCCGGGAGAACATCGGAGGGACACGCGAACCGCGCCATACTGGGTCGCAACGACAGGCTCCCAGATGGCATCGGGGATCTGCCGGGAAGCGTATGCTCAGAGCACTCGTGCTCGGGCGATGCAGCCGGAAACGGCAGCTGACGACGAGACCGATCGGCGAGAGGAATCACACGTGGGCGAGCAGCCACGTCAGGAGCAGTTGGACTTGTTGGCTTCCGGGAAGACCTCCGGAGCCACCAACGACTCGGCGGGCCAGGAGCCGGTGGTCACCGAACCTGTGCAAGCCGGACTGTTCCCGGATGACTCGGTACCCGACGCACTGATCGGCTACCGCGGGCCCAGCGCCTGCCAGATCGCCGGTATCACCTACCGACAGCTCGACTACTGGGCCCGGACCTCCCTGGTTGTGCCGTCCATCCGCGGCGCCGCCGGGTCGGGCAGTCAGCGGCTGTACTCCTTCAAGGACATCCTGGTCCTCAAGATCGTCAAGCGACTGCTCGACACCGGTATCTCGCTGCACAACATCCGGGTGGCGGTGGATCACCTGCGCCAGCGCGGTGTGCAGGATCTGGCCAACATCACACTGTTCTCCGACGGCACCACCGTCTACGAGTGCACGTCCGCCGAAGAGGTGGTCGATCTGCTGCAGGGCGGCCAGGGCGTGTTCGGTATCGCCGTGTCCGGTGCCATGCGGGAACTCACCGGAGCCATCGCCGATTTCCCGGGCGAGCGGGCCGACGGCGGCGAGTCCATCGCCGCACCCGAGGACGAGCTGGCATCGCGGCGCAAGAGCCGCGACCGCAAGATCGGGTAACGCGGAGCGCATCACGAGAAGGGTCGCCACGGCGGCCCTTTTTTGTTGCCGCGGACAGGGCACCGGGAATGGCGTTGGACACAGTGCCGGCAGAGTGGCCCGCCGTGACACTGGTCACACTGCCGTCGTCTGGGCGGGTCGAGTGCACGATCGGGCAGCGTGCACGCGCGGCCACCACGGGCGATGCAGCCTGGGTGCGAGAACTCAAAACGATGTAGTCAACCGCAGCCACGTTTCGTTCGTGTCACGTCGAAGTATCCACTGCTGCAGTTAATTTCACGTTACGGAGCATCTGTTTGACAGATGCAGACGGTCGCTTTTGACTGTTTGACGCGGTGCAGCGGTACCTCGGAACCTTGACTCCATCGCGCTGGCGACGAAGCCAGCCTCGATGTCGAGCCGCAACCGAAACCTGTTGGCCGCGTGGAAGGAATAACGATGAAGTCACTACCCAAGGTGATCGCGATGTGTGGCCTGGCCGCGTCCCTCGCCCTGTCTTCTTGCTCCAGTACCAGCGAAAATACCTCGGGTACAACAGAACTCGTTCTGGCTGTGGAAACCAGCGCGGGCGACCCGCTGGCCGACATGTTGTTGGCGTTCGCCGACGAGGTGGAAAACGCGCTGGGAGACTCCGTAGCGGTCACGGTGCAGTCCGGTGGCGCGATCGGAGACGAGGAGGCGGTGCTGCAGGGGCTGCGCGCCGGGGCCATCGACATCGCCGCGGTCAGCGGTTCGGTGGCCAATCTGGATCCGACGTTCAGCATCATGGACATGCCGTTCCTGTTCACCGACCGGGACACGGTGGTGGAGTTCCTCGACGGCCCCTACGGTGACGAACTCAGCGAATCGCTGGTGCAGTCCGTCGGAGCCCGGGTGCTCGGCTTCGGCGAAAACGGCTTCCGGCACATCACCAACAACACTCGCCCGATCGTCACCTCGAACGACCTGGCCGGGCTGAAGATCCGGGTGCCGGGCAACCCGGCCAGGGTGGCGCTGTTCGAAGCCCTGGGTGCCGCTCCCACCCAGATCGACATCGGCGAAACCTATTTGGCTCTCGACCAGGGTGTGCTCGACGGCGAAGAGAACCCGCTGAAGGTCATCGACGCGTTCTCGTTCTATGAGAAACAGCGCTACCTCTCACTGACCGCGCACATCTACAGCCCGGTGTACCTGACCATCAACGAGGACAGCTGGCAGGGCCTGAGCCCCGAGGTCCAGCAGGGTCTGGAGAAAGCCGCGACCGCCGCCGCCGAAACCAGCCGCAACGCCGGCATCGAAGCCGACAACCAGCTACTGGGCAAGTTCGAAGGCGCCGGCGTACAGGTCAACGAGGCCGATATCGAGCAGCTCAGCAACACGGTGGCCGGGGTGCGGGAAGAGATCGCCGCCGAGATCCCCAACGGTTTCGCCGAGCGCGTCCTGGCCGAGTACACCAAGTGACCGCCGCACCACACCGGAACCGGCCGCTGCTCCCACTGGGCGCGCTGAACACTGCCACCCGAATCGGTCTGGTGTACATGGCCTCGAGCACCCTCATGGAAGCCGAGATGTATGCCATGGCAACACCGGCGGCGACCATCCACACCAGCAGAGTGACTCTGCCGAGCGTCACGGTGGACGGGATCGATGCGATGATGCGCTCGCCGGAACTGCGCACCGCTGTCGAACTGGTGGCCCAGGCGCCGCTGGACGTGCTGGTCTTCGGCGGCACCAGTGCGTCCTTCCTGCACGGTAGCGAATGGGACCGCATGCTCATCGGGCATCTCGAGCAGTGGAGCGGGCTCTCCGGACGGTGCACCACCACCTCGACCGCGAGCATCGCCGCGCTCGCGGCCGTCGGTGCAGGCCCGATCAGCCTGATCACCCCGTACCGGCAGGAAGTCATCGACCGGGCCACCCGGTTCTTCGGCGAGAACGGGCATCCGGTGGTCGCGAGCGTCGGACTCGGCATCACCAGTGACCACGAACTGGCGGAGGTTCCTCTGGAACAGGTCTATGACCTCGCGGTGGACACCGACACCGACGAGGCCAGTGCGGTGTTCATCAGTTGCACCAACTTCGCCAGCGTCGGTGCCATCGCCGCGCTGGAGGCCGAACTCGGCAAGCCGGTCATCAGCGCGGTACAGGCGTCGTTCTGGTACGCCCTCGAGATCGTTGGTGTCGACGCCGCCCGGCCCGGGTTCGGGACACTGGTCGACACCCGCGTGGGAGTCGACGGGTGACAGCCGACAAGCAGACCCACCCCCTTGCCGGGCCGGCCGACGTGGAGATGCAGTTGGACTCCACGTTCGGTGTCGATCCGAACCCCGGCAGCCAGAAGCTGATCGACCGGGTCCTGGAGGTGTTGTGCGCCGCGCTGCTGGCGGCGATCACACTGATCCTCTTCGCCAACGCCATGTTGCGGTTTGCCTTCAACTCCCCACTGGGCTGGACCGAAGAACTGGTCACCGGGTTGATGCTGTGGCTGACGATGCTCGGGTTCACCCTAGGTGTGCGCCGTCGCGAGTCGATCGAGATCCGGGCGTTCGTCGGGCGTTTGCCCGTCCGGGTGCAGGTGTGGCTGCGGTTGTGCACCGATCTGCTGACCGCGGCAGTGCTGCTGCACCTGGCCTGGTTCGCTTACCAGTACGTGACCAAGTTCGGTGGCGACCCGAGCCCGTACCTACGGTTGCCCAAGGGTTTCTTCCTCGCAGCGCTGCCGGTGGGTGCGACGGTGGCAGCCGTCATCGTGCTGTTCCAATTGCCGGGTTGCCGTGCGGCGATCCTGCGTCAGCTCGACGAGGAAGAATCGTGATCCTGACCCTGACCCTGGCGGTCATCGTCGGCCTTCTGCTGTTGGGCACGCCGCTGATCATCGCGATGGCCAGCGGCGTGGCGGTCTACGCCACACTGGGTGGCTCGTGGATGCTGCAGTACCCCCAGCAGGTCACCGACGGGATGAGCAGCTTCGTGCTGCTGGCGATGCCGTTGTTCATCCTCGCCGGCGTGGTGATGAACGCCGGTGGTGTCGCCGAGCGGGTGTTCGCTTTCGCGCGAGCCATTTTCGGTTCGCTGCCCGGAGGCCTTGCGCAGGTGGACGTGTCGACCAGCCTGTTCTTCGGTGGGATGGTCGGGACTTCGGTCGCCGACCTCGCGGGCACCGGATCGACGTTGATCCCGCAGATGAAGAAGCACGGATACCCCGGGCCTTACGCGGCAGCGGTGACGGCCTCGTCCTCGGGGATCGGACCGTTGATCCCACCGTCGTCGCCGATGATCCTCTACGCGGCGGCCACGGGCACCTCATTGGGTGCGCTGTTCCTGGCGGGCATCATCCCCGGCATCATCCTCACCGTCGTGCTGATGGTGGTGGTGGCGGTGCAGGCCCGACGCAACGGCTGGGGTGAGAAGATCCCGTTCAGCTGGCGCGAGGTCTGGCGCACCTTCCGTGGCGCGCTCCTGGCCTTCGGTGTGCCGCTGCTGGTGGTCATGGGACTGACCCTCGGTGTGTTCACACCCACCGAATCCGGCGCCTTCGCGGTGGTGTATGCCATCGTCGTCTCCGCCGTGGTGTTCCGCTCGCTGGGTGGGCGCCGGCTCTACCGGTGCCTGGTCGAAGCCGCGGTGCTGACCGGTGAGGTGATGCTCATCGTCGGGGTGTCCGTGGCTCTGGGAGCAGTGCTGGCGATGGCCGGTCTGCCAAAAGCGCTCACCGATTTCGCCACCGCCATCGTTCCCGGAGACGCCCAGCTCGGGTATGTCGTGGTGCTCACCGTGGTGGCGATCCTGGCCGGCATGTTGTTCGACCCCCTGATTCCGGTGATCATGCCGGTGATGCTGCCGACCATGCTGGCCGTCGGGATCGACCCGGTGTACTTCGGTGTCATCATCGTGCTCACCGTCATCGTGGGGCAGGTCACGCCGCCGGTGGCGATGTCATTGGTGGTGGCAGCCAAGATCGCCAAGGTCGACGCATGGCGGGTTTTGCGGGCCAACACCCCGTTCCTGCTGGCCACCATCGCGGTGCTGATCCTGGTGATCCTCGTGCCGTCGCTGGCCACCTGGCTGCCGTCGGTGCTGGGGGAGTGAGTCGTGACCGGTGTCGATCAACTCCGCGGTATCTCGCTGACCCAGCTGCGCTACTTCATCCGGGTCGCCGAGCGCGAGAGCATGACGCGGGCGGCCGAGGACCTGTTCGTCGCGCAGTCGGCGGTGTCCTCGGCCGTCGCGCACCTGGAGCGGGAACTCGGCGTCCAGCTGTTCATCCGGCGGCATGCCAAGGGGTTGATCCTCACTGCGTCCGGCAAGGAGCTGTTGTTGCGTGCACGCCAGACGCTGACCGCGCTGGCCGAGTCCCTGGAGTCGATAGCCGGTGACGCCCAGACGTTCTGGGGTCCCCTGCACGTGGTGTGCTTCAGTCCGATCGCGCCCTTCTACCTGCCGTCCATCCTGGCCGGGCTGAAAGCAGACCACCCAGCCTTGGAGATCCAGGTCACCGAAGCCGTCGCGGGCGAAGTAGGGGAGTACCTGGAATCCGGCCGGGCCGAGGTGGCCTTGACTTACGACCTTGCCCTCGGCGACGGGATCCAGCGTGACGTGCTGGCCGAGATCCGCCCTTACGCAGCACTTCCCGCTTCGCATCGGCTCGCCGGGGCCGCGAGCGTCCGGTTGGCCGATCTGGTGAACGAGCCGATGATTCTGGTCGATCTGCCCTACAGTCGCGACTATTTCACCGGTGTGTTCACCGAGCGCGGGATGCAGCCCAACGTGCAGTATCGGTCGAGCAGCTACGAGACGGTGCGCGCGATGGTCGCCATGGACCACGGTTACAGTTTGCTGCATCAACGTCCTGCCACCGACACCACCTATGCGGGCGGCCTGGTGCGGGCCGTGCCGATCGCTGACGAGGTGCGGCCACTGCGGGTGGTGGTGGCGGGCCTGCAGGCAGTGCGTATGAGCAAGCGGGCCAGTGTATTTGCTGAGCGCTGCCGTGCCGTCGTGGCGAGAGAACGCTGAAAGTCGGGCTTTGCGACGATCGCATTCTGCGATGCTCTGCATCGGATAATCCGATGGACAACAACGAATCTCACTGTTTGCTCCGGTAGCTCCGGACGGCTTGGATCGAGTCAGACCACTGACACGTATTGGAGGCCACGTGAGCGGCGCCGAGCCGATCCCCGGATACATCGAAACACCTTCGGGGCGAATGCACGTCGTCGTGACGCCGGAGTCGGACCGGGACAGCCCCTGTCTGGTGCTGCTGCACCAGACACCGCGCAGTTGGGACGAGTTCCGGGCGGTGGCCGAACAGATCGACGGTTACCGCATCGTGATGCCGGACCTTCCCGGCTACGGTGCATCGCAGGCGTTGCCGCTCAACACCATAGAAGCCACAGCTGCCGCGGTGCTGGAGATTCTCGACGCGCTCGCGGTGCCGTCGGCACATGTGGTGGGGCACCACTTCGGCGGACTGGTCGCCTATGACCTCGCGGTCTCGGCGCCGCATCGGGTGACCTCGCTGGTGTTGTCCTCCACCCCGTTCATCGACGACGCCGAGCGGACCAGGCGCCGGACGGCGCCGCCCTTCAATGCCATTGCCGCCCGGGACGACGGAGACCATCTGGCGCAGCTGTGGCGGCGTCGCCGGGAGTACTTGGCAGTGCCGGACCCTGGTGTCCAGGCACGGTATGTGCGGGATGTCCTGTCGCACGCCGATCCGGATCGTGGTCACGCCGCCGTCGCCGCGTACCGGTCCGAAGACGGCGTGGGCCGCTACCCGGGTCCGGTGCTGTGCCTGGCATCGGCCCGCGACCCGCGGGCATTCCCCCGTCGCGGTGCCATTCTCGCGGCGTTCCCGCAGGCCGCCGAACACGTCCTGGTTGACGGCGACATCGCCAGTCCTGAAACGTGCGCGGCCGAATTCGCCCGCGTCATCGTGGAGTTCCACCACAGTGTGGTGCCACGGTGATGCGCGCTGCCCTGCTGCGGGGTGCCGACGGCCCACGCTCGCTGAGCATCGCCGAGATCCCGGTCCCGCAACCGGGCCCCGAAGAGGTGCTGGTGGCCGTGGGCGCCGTCGGGGTCAACAACGCCGAGGTCCTGCAAACGCGGGGGATCATGCCGGCGCCGTCCGGCGGTGTCCCCGGCCTGGAGTGCGCCGGAACCGTGGTATGCGTCGGAGCCCGGGTGCAGACGGTCAAACCCGGCGACCGCGTCGCAGCGTTGACCCGGGCGGGGTCCTATGCCGAGTACGTGGCCGTGCCCGCGGGTGCGTGCGTCGTCGTACCCGACGATCTCGACCTGGCCGTCGCCGGCGCCTTCCTCGAAGCAGCGGCCACGGCGTGGTGGAACCTGGTGCACCGGGGGCGGATCCGGCGAGGGGAGCGCGTGCTGATCCACGGCGCCGCAGGCGGGGTCGGCTCGATGGCCGTACAGTTGGCCAGGGCGCTCGGTGCCGAGGTGATCGGAACAGCCCGGGGGCCGGTGAAGAGCGCGTTGTGCACCGAACTCGGTTGTCGCCGTGTGATCGACTACGGCTCCGAGGACGTCTTCGACGTGCTCCGGGAGATCGCACCCGGTGGCGTCGATCTGATCCTGGACAATCAGGGAGCCGCCGCGGTCGGCGACAATCTCGCGGCGCTGGCGCCGTTGGGCCGGCTCGTCATCGTCGGGGTGGCATCGGGAACCGACGCGGTGGTGGACCTGGCAGCCCTGATGTCCGGGGGGACGGAGATCTCCTCGTCGAGCCTGGGCCGGCTGTCCGACGACAGCCGAGCCGCGATATGTCGATCCGTGGAAGCCGAGGTATTGCCGTTGCTGAGGGCGGGAACGGTGACGCCCGTGCTGGACCAGACGTTCGATTTCGACCAGATAGTCTCTGCGCACCACAGATTCGCCGCGCCGGAACGGTCAGGCAAGGTCGTGGTCACCATGCCGGGTTACATCTCGAAATCCGATGCAACGCAGCATAATCAACTCTTTGCTTGATATGGCCACGGAAGCCAGCATGGAAGGTGCGGATTCGACGCCGAGCTTCCGCGATGACCGTCATGAACTCGAATTGCGAGGGACCACAATGAAATCCGCTATGACATCGGCCGCTGCGCAGGACTACATCCGTGCGATCAGCTGCGCTGCCACTCCGGTCACCATCGTCACCACCTGCGCACAGGAGGCCCGGTGGGGGCAGACGGTTTCCGCGGTGAGCAGAGTGTCCGACGAGCCGGCGGTTCTCGGCGTCTGCATCAACCGGCGCAGCCCCATCAATGCGGCGATCCGCTCCACAGGTGCGTTCAATGTCTCGTTGCTCGGCTACGAGCAGCGCGGCGCCGCAGACAGTTTCGCCGGGCGTCAGCATCCCGGTCGCCCCGCGTTCACGTTTCTCGACGAAGAGTGGCGTGACGGTCTCAACGGCCTGCCGGTCTTCACCGCCAGCGTGGCCGCCTTCGAATGTGAGCTGCACAGTGTCACGGCTGTGGGCTCGCATCACCTGTATCTCGGTCAGGTGCGCCACGTTGTGCACACCGACGCCGAACCGCTGCTGCACCTTCGCGGCAACTACCGCGCCCTGGCGGCGCACCACACGGAAGGACATCGCAGATGATCAAGACCGGCGAGGAGTACCGGGACAGCATCAACACCGGGCGCGAAATCTACATCGACGGCGAGCAGGTGCACGATGTCACCAAGCATCCGATGTTCGCCCCGATCATCGACATCCGGTCTCGCATCTACGATCTGGCTCACGAAGCGGCCAGCCAGGAGGTCATGACCTATGTCGACGACAACGGTGAGCGCAACGCGGTCGCGAACAAGCTGCCTCTGACACAACAAGACTGGCACGACAAGCGTGCGGCTATCGATCTCGTGCTCGACGAGGTGCGCGGCGTGGTCACCCGCGTCGGCGACGAGACCGTCGGCGAGATGTGGGCGCTCTACGACGGCCAGGATGTGCTCAACGAAGTGGATCCACGTTTCGCCGAGAACATCCGCCGCCACGTCCAGAAAGCCGCCACCGGGGACCCGTTCCACATCTCGGCCAACACCGACCCCAAAGGTGATCGGTCGAAGCGCCCGCAGGACCAGGATCCCGACATGCTGCTGCACGTCGTCCGCGAAACCGACGAAGGCATCATCGTCCGAGGCGCCAAATACGAGACCGCCGCGCCGTACGCGACCCAGGCCTACACCAAGCCCACCATCGCCAACTGGGGCGATGACAAGCTCTCCGATTACGCCGTCGGTTTCATCGCCGACCTCAATGCGCCCAATCTGAAGTTCATCTGCCGCACCGGTTTTGCCGGCCGCCGCGATGCGGCGGACTATCCACTGTCGAACCGGGTGGATGAGGTGGAGTCCCTGGTGATCTTCGACAATGTACTCATCCCGTGGGACGACATCCTGTTCTACCGGCACACCAGGGCAGCGACGTTCGTGCGCAGCTGCCTGCACCGCTACAGCGCGCTGCCCTACGTCCACCGCTCGATCCGGTTCGCGGACCTGATGATCGGTGCTGCCCTGTTCAACGTCCGGCAGACGGGATTGGACAAGAACCCCGCCGTACAGGAGAAGCTGGCGATGTTGGCGTGCTACCGCGAGGGTATCGAGGCGCACCTGACGGCCTCCATCGCCACCGCCGAGACCAGTCCCGGCGGTCTGCTGATGCCCAACCAGTCGCTGCTGTATGCGGGGCGGGTCTGGGCTCAGACGCAGCTGCCGCAGATGATCCACCTCGCCCGCGAACTCTGTGGGGGGCAGATCTGCATCACGCCGGACTCGGCCACGTTCGCCCACCCCGGTGCAAGCCCCTGGCTGGAGAAGTTCTACTCGATCAACGATGACTGGCAGGCCGACGATCGGCGCAAGCTGCTGGCATTCGCCCGGGATCTGCTCAACAGCGATTACGCCGGTCACCGGCTGACCTTCCAACTGTTCGCCCAGGCGCCGCCGTTCGCCCATTACCAAGCCGTGTACCGCAACTTCGACTACGACAACGCACTCGATCTGGTCAGGTCCGCTGCCGAGCTGTCCGACCGGGTGGGCGGCGCATGACCCACCGGCGGATCCGTCCGTTCAACACCAAGGACACCTACCCCGAACAGAATCTCGACAATGACCTGTGCCAGGCCGTCGTCGCCGGCGACACCATCTATCTGCGCGGGCAGATCGGGCAGGATCTCGACACCGGGCGCAACGTCGGTGTCGGCGACGTGGCCGCCCAGACCGAGCAGGCGATGTCCAACATCGCCGCGCTGCTCGACGAGGCGGACTCTTCTGTCGCCGACATCGTCAAAGTGACGATCTACCTTGTCGATCCGCGATATCGGGAGAGCGTGTACCGCGTGGTAGGACGCTGGCTCGAGGGGGTGCACCCGGTGTCGACCGGGGTGGTGGTCAGTGCGCTGGCCCGGCCCGAGTGGCTGGTCGAGGTGGACGTGATCGCCGTGAAGCAGGGGGCGTCATGACGTTCTCGATGGCGGCGCTGGACCGCGACACCGGAGCGTTCGGCATGATCATCGCCTCGTCCTCGCCGGCGGTGGCGTCCCGGTGCCTCAACATTCGCCCGGGCCTGGGCGCCGCCGCCAGCCAGAACGTCACCGATCCCCGGCTGGGTGGGCAGCTGCTGGACCGGCTCGCCGAAGGCGCCGAGCCGCAGGCCGCGATGACCGCTGTGGTGGCCGACCACGCTTTGCGCGACTACCGGCAGTTGACCGTGCTCGACGCGGCCGGGCGCACCGCGGCCTACAGCGGGGCCGGGGCGCTCGGTGTGCATCACCACGTGGCCGGTGACGGCGTGGTGGCGGCCGGCAACATGCTTGCCGGGCCGGCGACCATCACCGAGCTGATCCGTGGCTACGAGACCTCGGGGGCCGACGAGTTCGAAGCCCGCCTGTTGGCCGGGCTCAACGCCGCGCTGACCGCCGGCGGAGAGGAGGGTCCGGTGTATTCCGCGGGCCTGTTGGTCTATCGGGAGGTCGCTTGGCCGGAGACCACCCTGCGCGTGGACTGGGACGAAGATCCCTACACCCGGCTGGCCGAACTGTGGGAGGTCTGGGAACCCCAGCGCGACGACTACGTGCGGCGTGCCCTGGACCCGTCGGCTGCGCCCAGTTTCGGGGTCCCCGGTGATCTCTGAGCCCAAGGCGGCCGCCGGCGATCACCTGCGGCGCAACTGGGAGCTGGTGCGCGGGGTCAGTACCGCCCTGCATGCCGACCCCGAACTGGCGTGGCACGAGGTGCGGGCGCACCGGATGCTGACCGGGCTGCTGGCCGATCGCGGTTTCCGCGTCGACCACCGCGCCGGGGGACTCGACACCGCGTTTCACGCTCGCGCCGGCACCGGCCCGTTGCACGTCGCTTTCGTGGCCGAATACGACGCGCTGCCCGGGCTCGGCCACGCCTGCGGGCACAACCTGATCGCCGCGTCGGCCATCGGGGCGGCGCTGATGGTGCAGGAGGCCGACCGCGGCCAGGGCCTCACCGTGCACGTCCTGGGCACGCCGGCCGAAGAGGGCGGCGGCGGCAAGATCGTGATGCTGGAGGCCGGTGAGTTCGACGGCCTGGACGCCGCGCTGATGATTCATCCGGGGCCGGTTGACGCCCCGCGGGCCGAGCCGATGGCGGTGGCGCACTGGCGTGTCACGTATCGGGGTGTCAGCGCCCACGCGGGGGCCTATCCGCATCTGGGGGTCAACGCTGCCGATGCGTTCACCGTGGCGCAGGTGGCGATCGGCCTGCTGCGCCAGCAGCTGCCGGCGACGGTGCGGGTCCACGGGGTGGTGACCTCAGCGGGGTCGGCGCCCAACGCCATCCCCGACTCGGCGTCAGGCCGCTGGTATGTCCGTGCCCGCACACTCGCCGAGCTGACCGGCATCGAGAAGCGGATCCGCGCCTGCTTCCAGGCCGGTGCCCTGGGCAGTGGCTGTGATCTCGACATCGAGTTGGAGTCCGCGCCCTACTCGGAATTCCGCACCGACGACGAGATCCTGGACCTGTTCGTCGCGAACGCGGCCGCGCTGGGTCGGGATATGAGCGTCGAGCCGCCGGAAGGGGCGGGGGCCATGGCGTCGGCGTCGACCGACATGGGCAATGTGTCGCAGGTGGTGCGCGCCATCCACCCGTATCTGGGCATCGGTTCCCTGCCCGCGGTCAACCATCAACGTGAGTTCGCCGACGCCGCGGTGGGGCCGCAGGCGGAGGCCGCACTGCGCGACGGTGCCACCGCACTGGCATGGACGGCGCTCGATCTCGCCGGGCGGTAGTATCGCAGTTGCATCGCCCTCTCGCGGGAGAGTTCTGTGACCGCCAGCCACAGACGCCGAAGGAGCAACACCTCTCCGTCAACCTCTCAGGCCCCCGGACCGCGTCAGACCACGATGCCTCTGGAAAGCGGTGCGCGCACCCGCCCATGGGGAAAGGCCTGATCGGCCGAATCTCTCAGGCAGCCCGGTTCGGGTCGACGACAGAGGGGGAGGACGCGATAGTTCGTCCTGCTGCCTAGGAGTTCGTGTTGGCCCTCTCCGATGACGCGCTGTTCAACGACAGCGCCCCGAAATTCGCCGATCGGCACATCGGCCCCGGCGCCGCCGATATCGACACCATGCTCAGTGTCATCGGTGTGCAATCCCTCGACGAGCTTGCGGCCAAGGCGCTTCCGGCCGGCATCCTCGACGCACTGGACGCCGACGGGGTGGCGCCGGGTCTCGACAAGCTGCCGCCCGCGGTGTCCGAGCACGAGGCCCTGGCCCAGCTGCGCGCCATGGCCGACGCCAACACCGTCGCGGTCTCGATGATCGGGCAGGGCTACTACGACACGCTCACCCCGCCGGTCTTGCTGCGCAACATCATGGAGAACCCGGCCTGGTACACGGCCTACACGCCGTACCAACCGGAGATCAGCCAGGGCCGCCTCGAAGCGCTGCTGAACTTCCAGACCATGGTCGCCGACCTCACCGGACTCGACATCGCCAATGCCTCGATGCTCGACGAGGCCACCGCCGCGGCCGAGGCGATGACGCTGATGCAGCGCGCCGCTCGCGGCAAGGCGACCCGCCTGGCCGTCGACGTCGACGTCTTCCCGCAGACCGCTGCCGTGCTGGCCACCCGGGCGCGGCCGCTCAACATCGAGATCGTCACCGCTGACCTGCGCGAGGGTCTGCCCGAGGGTGATTTCTTCGGCGTCATCGCGCAACTGCCCGGCGCCAGCGGACGCATCACCGACTGGTCCGCGTTGATCAAGCAGGCCCACGAACGCGGCGCGCTGGTGGCCCTGGGTGCCGATCTGCTGGCCATGACGCTGGTGGCTCCGCCCGGAGAGATCGGTGCCGACGTGGCGTTCGGCAGTGCGCAGCGCTTCGGCGTGCCGATGGGATTCGGCGGCCCGCATGCCGGTTACCTCGCCGTGGCCACCAAGCAGGCCCGCCAGCTGCCGGGCCGGCTGGTCGGGGTCTCGGTGGATGCCGACGGCGCTCCGGCGTACCGGTTGTCGCTGCAGACCCGCGAGCAGCACATCCGCCGCGACAAGGCCACCAGCAACATCTGTACCGCGCAGGTGCTCTTGGCCGTGATGGCCGCGATGTACGCCAGCTATCACGGCGCCGAAGGGTTGACCGGTATCGCCCGGCGGGTGCACGGGCACGCCGCGCGGGTGGCGGCCGCCCTCGGCGATGCGCTGGTGCATGACACGTTCTTCGACACCGTGCTCGCATCGGTGCCGGGCCGCGCCGACGAGGTGGTGGCCGCGGCCAAGGCGCTGGGCATCAACCTGTGGCGGGTGGACGCCGACCACGTGTCGGTGGCATGTGACGAAGCCACCACCGACGCCCACGTGGCATCGGTGCTGCAGGCCTTCGGCGTGTCCGCCGCCGACGCCGAGCCGGTCGACATCGAGACCCGGACCTCGGAGTTCCTGACGCATCCGGCGTTCACCACCTACCGCACCGAGACGGCGATGATGCGCTACCTGCGGTCACTCGCCGACAAGGACCTGGCACTGGACCGCACGATGATCCCGCTCGGCTCGTGCACCATGAAGCTCAACGCCGCGGCCGAGATGGAATCCGTCACCTGGCCGGAGTTCTCCCGCCAGCACCCGTTCGCCCCGGCCGGCGACAGCGCAGGCCTGCGCACCCTGATCGCCGAGGTGGAAGCCTGGCTGGTGGCCGTCACCGGCTACGACGCGGTCTCGCTGCAGCCCAACGCCGGCTCGCAGGGGGAGTACGCCGGGCTGCTGGCGATCCACGATTACCACGCCAGCCGCGGTGAGAGTCACCGCGATGTGTGTCTCATCCCGTCGAGTGCGCACGGCACCAACGCCGCGTCGGCGGCCCTGGCCGGCATGCGCGTCGTGGTGGTGGCCTGCCGGACCAACGGCGACGTCGACCTCGACGATCTGCGCGCCAAGGTGGCCGAGCACGCGGAGAACCTCGCAGCGCTGATGATCACCTACCCGTCCACCCACGGCGTTTACGAACACGACGTCGAGGAGATCTGCGCCGCGGTGCACGACGCCGGCGGCCAGGTC
The DNA here is from genome assembly GCF_057656995.1 of Mycobacterium sp. Soil_C_30. NCBI lineage: Bacteria > Bacillati > Actinomycetota > Actinomycetes > Mycobacteriales > Mycobacteriaceae > Mycobacterium > Mycobacterium sp. Soil_C_30. Next base: position 142,783 of record NZ_JBDGJH010000018.1, read on the forward strand.
TACGTCGACGGCGCCAACCTCAACGCCTTGGTCGGTCTGGCCCGGCCGGGCAAGTTCGGCGGCGACGTCAGCCACCTCAACCTGCACAAGACGTTCTGCATCCCGCACGGTGGCGGCGGACCCGGCGTCGGACCGGTGGCGGTGCGCTCACATCTGGCGGAGTTCCTGCCCGGTCACCCGCTGGCCCCGGAACTGCCGACCGGTCACGTGGTGTCGGCGGCGCCGTACGGGTCGGCGTCGATCCTGCCGATCACGTGGGCCTACATCGCGATGATGGGTGCCGACGGGTTGCGGGCCGCCACGCTGACGGCGATCGCGTCGGCCAACTACATCGCCCGCCGCCTCGACGAGTACTACCCCGTGCTCTACACGGGCGAGAACGGCATGGTGGCCCACGAGTGCATTCTCGACCTGCGCGGCATCACCAAGACCACCGGCGTCACCGTCGACGATGTGGCAAAACGCTTGGCGGACTACGGTTTTCATGCTCCGACCATGAGCTTCCCGGTGGCGGGGACGCTGATGGTGGAACCCACCGAGAGTGAATCGCTGGCCGAAGTTGACGCGTTCTGCGAGGCCATGATCGCCATCAAGGCCGAGATCGACAAGGTGGGCTCGGGCCAGTGGGCAAAAGAGGACAACCCGCTGCGCAATGCCCCGCATACCGCGGAGTGCCTGCTCGTCGACAAGTGGGAACACCCCTACACCCGCGAGGAAGCGGCCTATCCGCTGGGCAAGAACTACCGGCCCAAGGTGTGGCCGCCGGTGCGGCGCATCGACGGCGCCTACGGCGACCGCAACCTGGTGTGCTCGTGCCCGCCCGTGGAGGCGTTCGCCTGACGCGCGCTGAGCGTGGAGTTCACCCCAGCGACGGGAAGAAGATCACCTGTCCCACGCTGAGGTGATCGGGGTTGGTGATCCGGTTGGCGGCGGCCACCAGCGCGACCCTGGTGGCGACGTCGTGGTCGCCGTACTGGTCGGTGGCGAGTTCCCACAGAGTGTCGCCGGCGGCGACGTGATGCCGCCTGTTGAGCCGTGGCTGGATGAGAACGGTGCCGACGGCGGGATCCTGGTCGCCGAGGTGGTTGGCGACGGTGATGATCGGCCACAATCCCTGTTCGCCGTACCAGCGCTCGGCGAGATTGCGGGGGTTCTCGCCGGCCACCACGGTGTGATGCCCGACGTTCTGCAGGTCCGGGATCAGCAGGCGTTCGCCGACCACCAGGTCGCGTTGTCCGGCGTGATTGGCGACCTCGATGATCGTCTTGGCGGCGATGTCACCGTAGTAGTGCTGTGCCAGTGAGCCGGTGGTGTCGCCGGCGCGCACCTTGTGGCGGAAGGTGACGTAGGGGATCTCCAGCTCCTGGCCCACCAGGATGTGATTCGGATCTGCCAGGGTGTTGTGGACGGCGATCACCGGGAACAGGGCGGCGTCACCGTAAAAGTGCTGAGCCAACGACGACAGCGTGTCACCGGTGACCACCTGATATTTCAAGATCATGGCGGGGTCCTTCGCTCGACTGGAAGCGCGCCGGGTCGAGGCGCACAGCCAGTCTGGGGAGGACCGCCGGGGCGGCTCACGAGTAGTGAGCTACCCCAATCCTCAACTCAGCATCGAGTCGAGCGCGGATCCGAACTCCGGTGCATCGGTGTTGGGCACGTTCTGGTACGTACCGCCGCTGATCTCGGCGACGGACTCCCACGTGGGCCGGTCGGGGTCGTCGCCGACGTTGATGACGTTCACCGCAACCGGGCGAGCCGGGTCGTTGCTGGACCGGATCAGATCCTGTAGGCCCTGGGCTCCCAGCGACTGATCGCTATGGGGACCGGCGGTGATCACCAGTACCGAATTCGTCTGATCCGGACGAAATCCGGTCAGCGCATCGGCGTAGACGTTGCGCAACGTGGTGAACGACACCCTGCCGGCAGAGCCGGGGGTCAGCCCGTTCAACGCCGCATCGAGTGCCTGACTGCGGGGCTGACCGCCGGCGTCGTCACTCAGTGGGCCCGCGGCCACCAGCGTGGAGCCCGCACCGCCGTCGAACGTGATCAGGCCCACCACCGCGTTGGGTGCCATGGCGCGGATCCGTTCCTCCAGGGCGCCGACCACCGGCGCCAGGTTCAGCGACCGGTCCAGCATGATGGTCACCGCCGGGGCGGTGGCTGGCGCGGTCAGGGCGTCGGCCAGTGCCACCCGTTGCTCGTCGTCGGCCACCGTCAACGTCTCCGGCAGCTCGCCGAACGGTGTGACATCGTTGCCTGGCGGCGTGCCGTCGGTGGTGCGGAAACCGGCCGCCGCCAGTTCGCTCTGCTGTTCGGGGTCACGCAGGAAACGCTCGAATTGGCTTGCAGCGCTGATCTGTTCGGGGGAGAGCCAGTCGCCCCCGAGCAGCACGGCGGGGAAGTCAGCGACGGGCACCGGGCCGGGCGGCAGCCAGGAGGCCACGGTGGCGGCGGCGTCGGGCAGGTCGGTGCTGCGTTTGAAGAGCTGCTGTTCGGTGGTTGCGACGGCATGGACGTCCGAGGCGGCCGGGTCGTCACCTTCGAGCAGCGCCGACATGGCGGTGTTCGCGGAGGAGTCGGCCAACTCCGGCTGACCCGACCGCAGCGTCCGGACCGCGGCGGTGCCATCGGTGGCGGGTGCGCCGGACGGCGCGGCTGCTGCGGCCACCGCCTCGGCCGCCAGGTACGCGGCGTCACTGTCATCGCTGGTGGGCAACGCCAGCCGCAGCGATCCCCAGCCGCGCAGATTCAGCCCGTCGAGCGCGGTCGGGTTGGACTGCAGACCCGGCAGCGTTCCCCAGTTCTGCTCCGCGAGCGCGGCCTCGAGCTGCGGGCGGACCGCAAGCAGCACCGGCGACGTGACCAGCGACTTGCTGGCACTGATGGTGCGCGGGTCGACGACGGCCTGCAGCCGCGCCGAGGACACCGAGCTCCCCGGGATCCACAGCGCCGGCTTGTCGCCGAGGTCGCCGGGCCATTCACCGGACAGGCCGTCGATGACGGCATCGGAGTCGCCCGCCTTGACTGCGACCGCGACACAGTGATCGCCCACGGGGGTTGCCGAGGAGTTGAATTTCTCGGCCAGCGGACCCAGCGGTTCGGCGATTGCCGGATCGGCGATCACAGCCACGGTCATCTCGCCCTCCACACAGCGGGAGGCCGCGGTGGCAGACCGATCCGAGAGCGCGTCACCGAAGAACCGCCACAGGATCACGGCTGCCACCACCACGACGACGGTGACGAGCGCGGCGATCACACCGACGCTCACACCCCGTCGGCCCGGCGCCACCGTGCGGTGGCTGCCCGTCCATTCACCTTCGTTGCGGTGACCGCCTGACGGTGGACCGGCGGCGCGGATGACGGCGGTCTGGTCGTCGTCGGCCGGCGGCTGATCCGGCCCATCTTCGAAACCGCTTGTGCTCGAGGTGGGTTCGGCACGGTAACGATCGTCGTCGTCGTTGAATTCATCGTCCGGCTCGTACTCCGAGGAGTAGTCCGGGTATTCGATGTCGTCGTCATCATCGGGCCCGGGCTTGCTGTGCCTACCCATGCCTCGACCCGCCTAACACGTGTGGACCTCTCCTCTGACCGGTTCCCGCTCAGGCGCTAAAGAACCCGGCGACGAGTGTAGTCACTGCCGGGCGGCTGCTTTGTATTCGCGGCGGCGGCGGTGCAGGATCGGTTCGGTGTAGCCGTTGGGTTGTGCGCCGCCTTCGAG
>NZ_JBDGJH010000019.1:0-142247 GCF_057656995.1 Mycobacterium sp. Soil_C_30
GTCCCCCACAGGATGTGGCAAAAACAAACAAAAACCACCAAACACACTATTGAGTTCTCAAACAACAGACCTGCAGTTGTCTCCGTCAGACCGCGCAACAAATACTCGGCCTAATTGGCCGCCATTCTCGAGCGGGCTGTTCGGAAGCGCCTTGTTACCAGGGCGATTCCCGGAGGTCTTCGCGCTTTCCGGTCTGGCCGGGTCGCTCTGACCTGGAATAAGTTACGGCTCTGGAAACTCAGAGTCAAATCGCCTGGTAGATGGCCTGTTTGAGGGCGAAACCCCAGCACCGGCCGTTCACGAAACCCGGCGCACCCCGGCCACGTTCCGCTTCCCGCGCCGAACGACGAGCCAGCGGCCGAAAAGAAAGTCGGTTTCCTGGGGGATCCATTCCTCATTCGTGATCCGGACGTTGTTCACCGACACCCCACCCTCGGCGATCGTGCGCTTGGCCGCGCCTCTACTGGCAGACAGTCCGGTGGCCACCAGGAGGTCGGTGATCGCATCGGGTCCGCCGGGGACGAGGTCGGCCACGGAGGTCTCTTCCAGTGCCGCCGTCAGCGTCACCTCGTCGAGAACGGTCAGCTCGCCACGACCGAACAGCGCTTGGCTCGCGTGTTCCACCGCCGCGGTCGCGGCTTCGCCGTGCACCAGTGTGGTCAGCTCTCGAGCCAGCCGGCGCTGCGCCGAACGCTCGTGCGGACGCGCGGTCGTCGCCTCTTCCAGCTCGGCGATCTCGTCCGCGGTCAGGAATGTGAACCACCGCAGGTACGGGATCACATCCGCGTCGGCGGTGTTGACGAAGTACTGGTACCAGGCATAGGGGCTGGTCATCTCGGGATCGAGCCACAAGCTGCCACCGCCCGTCGACTTCCCGAACTTGGCTCCGGTGGAATCGGTCACCAGCGGCGTGGTCAGCGCGTGCACGCCGGCGCCGAGCTTCTGGCGGACCAGCCGGACCCCGGCGATGATGTTGCCCCACTGGTCGGAGCCACCGATCTGCAATGCGCAGCCATACCGGCTGTGTAACTCCACATAGTCGTTGGCCTGCAACAACATGTAGCTGAACTCGGTGTACGAGATGCCGTCGCCCTCGAGTCGGCGCCGCACGGTATCGCGGTCCAGCATCACATTCACCGAGAAGTACTTGCCCACATCACGCAGGAACTCGATGGTCGACAGCTCGCCTGTCCAGTTCAGATTGTTCTCCACGATCGCACCGGTCGGTGTGTCATCGAACTCCACAAAACGTTCCAGTTGGCCGCGGATGCGAGTGGCCCAGTCGGCAACCACGTCCGCGGTGTGAAGCGTGCGCTCGCCGGCGTCTCGGGGATCGCCGATCATGCCCGTCGCTCCCCCGGCCAGCACGATCGGCCGGTGACCCGCCTGCTGGATACGCCGCAACGTGAGCAAGGGCACCAGATGTCCCGCGTGCAGGCTCGGCGCGGTGGGATCGAAACCGGAATAGACGGTGACAGGGCCTGACGCCAGCTGTTCGGCCAATGTATCGAGATCGGTGGACTGCGCAATCAGCCCACGCCAGGTCAGCTCGTCGAGGATCGTCGTGCCCATGCATGAATCTTCCCGCACCCGCGTCGGGGTCAGTCAGACAGCCCCGGCGCCGGCGCCCGGGGACTGCGCCGAAAGGCCGAGACCTCGGGGTGATCCGCGAGCCAGAACCGCCACGGCCGGTCAGCCGCCTTGCTCACGCCGACGCGGGGCCCCGCGGTGGATGCGTGCGCGTCGCCGAGTTCGAGGGTGACCGGGGAATCTGCGGCAAACAGGTCGGTTCCGTTGTCCGACATCAGGATTCCCATCGCCGAACACAAGTTGCCCGGCCCTCGCGCGAGAGCACGGTCGGCGACGGCCACACCACGGCGCTCGCGCGCGATCTCGACACCATCGATCACCACCGCGGCACGGAGTAACACTGCCGCGGCGGCATCGGCCGGGCCACACACGACGTTGGCGCAGACGTGGATGCCATGGCTGCGATAGGTGTAGAGCAGACCGGCTCGGCCGAACATCACCGCGTTGCGCATTCCGGGACCTCGGTAGGAGTGCGCCGCCGCATCCGGCCAAGGACCGTCGGGCGGCCCGCCATAGGCCTCGACCTCCACCACCTTGGCCTCGACACCGCGCGACCACAAGGTGGCGCCCAGGAGTCGACGGGCCGCAGTCACGGGATCGGTGTCCAAAGCGGAAGCCGTCATGGGCCCGATTCTGCCCAGACCCTTGACTGCCGCGAGATCCGGGCGCATATTCATCGTATGATGAGTTCATCGGTCGGTGAATTTGTGAGCAGTGACTATGCCGTCGTCGTGCGAAATCTCCGGGTCATCCGGGGTAAAGCCACGGTGTTGCACGATCTCGACCTGACCATTGCCCACGGCACCGTCACCGGGCTGCTGGGCCCGTCCGGGTGCGGCAAGACAACGTTGATGCGCTGCATCGTCGGCACTCAGAAACTCACCGGCGGATCCGGGTCCGTCGACGTGCTGGGCCACCCGGCCGGCTCCCCCGCCTTGCGCCATCGGGTTGGTTACGTCACCCAGAACCCGACGGTCTACGGCGATCTGAGGGTCATCGACAACGCGCGTTACTTCGCCGCCCTGTACGGAGCCCCGGCCGCCAGTGCGCGGGAGGCCGTTACCGCGGTCGGACTCGACGCCCAGCGCGACACCCTCTGCGCCGACCTGTCCGGCGGGCAACTCAGCCGAGTGTCCCTGGCCTGTGCACTCGTCGGCGCACCCGAACTGCTGGTACTCGACGAACCGACCGTGGGCCTCGACCCGGTGCTCCGGGTGGACCTCTGGGATCGGTTCAACGAGCTCGCGCGGCGCGGCACCACCTTGTTGATCTCCAGTCACGTCATGGACGAAGCCGACCGTTGCGCCGAGCTGTTGCTGATGCGCGACGGACGGCTGCTCGCCCACACCACCCCGGCCCGACTCCGAGAGGACACCCGATGCAACTCGCTGGAGGACGCATTCCTGTCCATCATCGAACACAGCACCGCAGCCTGACGACGTCCCGCCCGGTGCCGCTGCGACCGTATCTGGCGACAACCGCCCGGATTCTGCGGCAGTTGGCCGCCGACCACCGCAGCGTGGCGATGATCCTGGTGGTGCCCAGTTTCGTGATCGTGCTGATGTACTTCATGTTCCAGAACGCGCCCACCTCAGCGTCGTTCAACCAGGCCTGCCTGATCCTGCTGGGACTGCTGCCACTGGTGGTGATGTTCCTCATCACGTCGATCTCCATGCAGCGTGAACGCGTGTCCGGCACGCTCGAACGGATTCTGACCACGCCTTTGCGCAGGTTCGACCTGCTTGCCGCTTATGGCACCGCCTTCTCACTCGCCGCTGCGGCCCAGGCGAGCATCGCCTGCGTGGTCGCGTTCTGGGTACTGGGGTTCGACACTGCATCCAGCCCTGCCTGGGTGTTCGTCATCGCGATCATCAATGCGGTTCTCGGCGTGGGTCTGGGATTGTTGTGCAGCGCGTTCGCCCGTACGGAGTTCCAGGCGGTTCAGTTCATGCCGGTGGTGGTGGTTCCGCAGCTGTTGTTGTGCGGGATCATCGTGCCGCGGGCGCTGATGCCCGAATGGCTGCAGTGGATCAGCAACGCCCTGCCCGCCAGTTATGCGCTCGAGGCGCTCCGCGAAGTCGGCGCCCACCCCGAGCTGACCGGCGTGGCCATCCGTGACATCGTGGTGGTCGTGGTATTCGCGGTCACAGCATTGGGGTTGGCAGCGGCGACATTGCGGCGACGGACACCCTGAGCTGGTGACCACCGAAAGCCGACGGCGTCCGGGGCGGCCGGCCGGCGCCTCCGACACCCGCGAGAAGATCCTCGCCAGCGCACGGGAACTGTTCGCGCGCAACGGGATCGGCAACACCTCGATTCGCGCCATCGCCTCCGGGGCCGGCGTCGACGCGGCCCTGGTACATCACTACTTCGGCACCAAGGAGAAGCTGTTCACCGCGGCCATCAACGTCGCGTTCGACCCTGCCGAGATCCTGACGCCACTACGCACCGCGCCGGTCGAGGAGTTGGGCCGCATCCTGCCCTCCCTGATCCTGCCGCTGTGGGACTCCGAGGTCGGCGCAGGCATGGTGGCCACCCTGCGCTCGGCGCTCAGCGGCGACGAGATCACCATTTTCCGGTCGTTCCTGCGCGATGTTGTCGTCGCAGAGTTGAGCGTCCGGTTGGACGATCCGCCGGGCACCGGGATCCTGCGCGCCGAATTCGCGGCCACTCAGATCCTCGGTGTGGTGATGGCACGCCACATCCTCGAATTGGACCCGATGGCCTCGTTACCCGTCGAGCAGATCGTCGACACCATCGCGCCGAATCTGCAGCGCTACTTCACCGGCGAATTGCCAGTGGCGGATCACTGACCGGTCAGGCGAGCGTGTTCGGCCTCGTCGACGTCGCGTGCCTCGTCCACGAGCAACACCGGAATTCCGTCGTCGATCCGGTACGCACGCCGCAAGCGCGGGTTGTACAGCAGATCTTCGGTGTACATCAACGGGCCCCGGTCAGCGGGGCAGACGATGATGCTCAGCAGCTTTTCGTCGATCACTTACCGGCCGGGCATCGGAAAGATCGGGTTGTCGTCCCGAATCATGGGGTTGCCGTTCATGTTCGGCTGCCAGGGACCCTGGTTGATGGAGAAGCCGATGCCGCCGGGGCCTGACGGTGCGCCCATCTGCGCCAGCACCTTCTGCTGGTTGGCGACGACCTGCTGCAGCGCGCCGACCAACGGAGCCTGGTTGGGCCCGCGGTTGGCGGCGGCGGCCTGCACCACCTGCAGATCGGCCGGCTTGGGGCGGACACCCTGGGCGCGCATCATCAGCGCGTCGTTGAGCAGATTGGCCACCTGACCGCCGCCACTGCCGGTGCCGTACTGCGCCTCGAGTTCGTCGAGGATGTCGGCATTGGCGGTTGCCGAGAAACCAACCAGCATCGACGCGGCAAGACCGGCACTGGCCAGGCCGGTCACCATCGCACGCCGCCAGCGGGAGGTCGTCGGGTCGGACTGTGATGTCATTGCGAATCCTCCAGCGGCGCGATGCTTGTGAGCATTGAGTCAGAGGCGCCCCGCGATAGAACCACGCCTCGAGCTGTCTCGGGGAGCCTAACAGCGCTATCGGTCGGCAGCACCATCTCTGTTACTTCGCCCCCGCGAGCTGGGCCCGTACGGCTGTGGTCAGTCGCTTGTACTGGCCGGAGCCGGGATCGAGGAACCAGGTGGTGCGGCTCGGTTTGGGCACCCCGGCGGCGCGCAGAGCGCTGATCGTGGGCCGATACGTCGCCGCCAGCGGGAGCTCGGGCACCACCTGCACGATGTCCGGCGGCAGGCCCACCACCAACGAGGACACCGCCTCGGACAGATCAGCCGCGGTGACGGTGGCTCCAGGGCGCAGGGTGAGGGCCGTGATGGCCAGCTGCCCGTGGGCGGTCTGCACACCGTAGGTGACGGCCAGGTCGACGGCGGGAATCATGCTGATGGCATTGGTGATGGGCTCGGCGTACACCACACCTCGCTGGGTGTGCAGGGCCCCGGGGCGACTGTCCACCAGCCAGTAGTCACCGTCGCTGTCACGGCGGAACAGGTATTCGGTGGAGATCCAGGTGTCGGCGGGTGCGAAGACACCGCGCTTCACCGAGGCCGTCGGGTCGATCGGTCCGCGCGGGCGGGCCAGCATGACCCCTACCTGGTCGGTGTCGGCGATCTGGACGAAACCGCGCTCGTCCTCCAGGATCAGGTCGGATTCGGCGTCGTAGGCGGCCAGTTCCACCTGCCCGCTGCCCGGCAGCGGCCGGCCCTTGCTGCCGATCTTGGCGCCGGAGACATTGGCCAGTACCGCCTGCCCGTCCGTCGTCGCGAAGAACTCGACCACCTGAGCCGGCGCGAATGCGTCCGTGACCCGCTGCCACAGACCGGTCGGCATGCCGGAGCCGATGAACAAGCGGACCGGGTGGTTGCCGTGCAGCGCGAAGCCGGGATCGTCGATGACGTCCCGCAACATCGCCCAGGTGTAGGACACGACCGTGACCCCGTAACGGCGCACCTCTTGAACAAAGGTGTCGGGCTTGAGCCCGCGGGACAACGCGATGCGGGCGCCGCCGACGACGGCGCCGCCGAGTGCCACCAGCAGCCCGGATTGGTGGTGCAACGGTGTCAGGCAGTAGACGGTGTCGGTGCGATCCAGCGCCGCGGTCGAGGCGGTGCCGAACGCCGACAACGCCCACCGGTAGTTGGAGATCTGCTTGGCCACCAGTTCGCCGCCGACCGTGCTGAACGCGACAAACGCACGGTCGCGTGCCAGCCCCGGGTTGGGTCGGTACCAACCGGGTAGCTCGACGGCATCGGGGTCGATCTGTTCCATGTCGGTGACGTCGGCGCCCTCGGGCAGGTTCAGAGCACGCAGGTCACCGCCGCCGAGCACCAACACCTGCAACGACAGTTGTAAGGCCGCCTCGAGATTGGGCGGATCGGTCAGGATCTCGGCGACACCCCCCACCCGGGCGGCGGCGGCCAGGTCGCCGTCCGGCGGCATCAACACCGCGACGGCCCCGAGCCGGGACAGCGCAGCAATGGCGACCAGGGCACTGGGCCGGGTCTCCATCAGGACGCCGACGTGATCGCCTTGCCGGACGCCGACCTTGATCAGACCGCGGACGACGTTGTTGATCCGGCGGTCCACGGCTTCATAGGTGTGCACGCGGCCGTCGAACAGCAGGAACTCACCCTCCGGCGCACCCCGGGCCTGCTCGGACAGGATGCGGCCCAGCGAGATCCGGGTGTGATCGTTGATCTGGCCCAGGCGAGTGAGCCGCGGCAGGGTGCGCACCGTCTCCACCGCCAGGGTGCGCACCGATCTGTTGGCGGCGACCACCGCGCCTGCGGCCCCGCGGGCCAGCGACAGCGCCACCTCCGAGGCCTCCCCCACCCCGTGGACCACCCGGGAGGCCAGCGGCACACCGCTGTCGCTGTGTTCGCTCGGCTGGTCGGGCATCGGCTCGACATTGGCGGGTTTGGGGCCCAGACCGGTGAGCCACAGCACCCAGTCGGCCACCGTCGGCCAGGTGATCTCGGCCGCCTTCGATCCCACGACCAATCCGAAATGTCCTGCACGCAAGGTGGTTTCGTAGACATCGGCGGTCGGGGCGGCACGTTTGATACCGCGCACCGAGGCCGGCTGGCCGATGTCGTCGACCTCACCGACGAAAGCCAGCACCGGACAGGTGATATCGGTCAGCGTCACCAGTTGACCGTTGATGGCGAAACCACCGGTCATCATCCGGTTGTGGGAGATGAACTGTTTCAACAGTTCCTGCACCGCTGGGCCCGACCATGCGATCCAGCCTTCGGAATCCAGGAAGCGACGCTGCTGCTCGCGCGGCAACAGCGCCTCACGATCGTGGAGCTGGCGCAGGAAGTCCACGCGGGCCTTGGCCGTCTTCAACGGGTCGAGCATCTGGAAACCCGTGCGGGCCATCCAGCCCGAGATGTCGAGACGGCTGAAGACATGGTCGGCCATGAAATCTGCGGCCAGCACACCGAGATTCGGTGGGATGCCCAGCGGAAGCGCGGCGAGGGTGTCGACCGGTGAGCCGAAGGTGACGATGCTGGCCAGGTCTTTCGAATGCCGCAGTGCCGCGACTTGATAGCAGAACATCCCGCCCTGCGAATAGCCGGCGAGGTGGACGTCGTGGCCGGTGGTCTTCTTGATGGTGTCGATGGCGTTGTCGAGCGCGACGATGTGATCGGCCAGCGTGCGCAGCATGCCGCCTTCGACCTTGTCGGGTTCACCGAAATCGATGACCCAGGGATCCAGACCGGCGAAATGCAGGATGCCGACCGCGCCGTCTTCGCGGGTGACGTCGAACATGTTGGCCGACATCATCATCGGGTGCACCATGAGCACCGGCGGGCCCACTTTGGCCTTACCGGGCCTACTGTCCGGTGGGAAGTACCGCCGGAGTTTGTACATGGGGACGCTCTCGACGATCTGGTACGGCGAGGGCACCGAACCCGTCTCCAGGCCGCCCAGTCGCAGGACCTCCAGCCCGTTCTGCGCCGTGGCCACCAACCGCTCCACCGGCCTGGTGACTGCGGAACGAGTCAGTCCCATGTCGAATCCATCTGAGTGCTCCCCTGCTGAACGCCCTGATCATGTCGCCCCGACAGCCAGCACATCATTCCACACCGCCTCATCGTCTCCGTCATGTTTGGTCACGTGGGCGACCAGACCGGAGAGCACGATAGGGTCGGCCCAGTGGCACACCTGCTCGGCGCCGAATCGTTGCGCCTCGAGTACCCGACCCGAGTGGTCTTCAATTCGGTGACCGTCGGCGTCAGCGACGGTGACCGGATCGGCATCGTCGGACGCAACGGCGACGGCAAGTCCAGCTTGATGGGCATGCTCACCGGTCAGATCACCCCCGACGCCGGCCGGGTGACCCGAGTCGGCGGTCTCCGGGTCGGCGCCCTGGACCAGTCGGACATCCTCGACGAGCACGCCACGGTGGGGTTCAGCCTCGTCGGTGACATGCCCGAACACGAGTGGGCCGGCGACGCCCGCGTCCGCGACGTGGTGGGCGGCCTGGTCACCGACCTCGACTGGGATGCGCGCGTGGGCACCCTGTCCGGTGGCCAGCGGCGCCGGGTCCAGTTGGCGGCCCTGCTGATGGGTGACTGGGACGTGGTCGCGCTGGACGAGCCCACCAACCATCTCGACGTCGAGGGCATCACCTGGCTCGCCGAACACCTGAAGACGCGGTGGGCCCGCAACAGCGGCGGCCTGCTGCTGGTCACCCACGACCGGTGGTTCCTCGACGAGGTCGCGACCACCACCTGGGAGGTGCACGACGGGATCGTCGAGCCGTTCGAAGGCGGGTACGCGGCCTACGTCCTGCAGCGCGTCGAGCGGGACCGCATGGCCGCGGCCTCGGAGGCCAAGCGCCAGAACCTGATGCGCAAGGAACTGGCCTGGCTGCGCCGCGGTGCGCCGGCCCGCACGTCCAAACCGAAGTTCCGGATCGACGCCGCGAACGCGCTGATTTCCGATGTGCCGCCGATCCGCAACAACCTCGAGCTGGCCAAGCTGGCCACCGCGCGGCTGGGCAAAGATGTCATCGATCTGCTCGACGTCTCGGTGGAATTCGGGGAACGACAGATCCTGCACGACATCGAGTGGCGTATCGGGCCGGGCGAGCGCACCGGGATCCTGGGCGCCAACGGCGCAGGGAAGTCGACCCTGCTCGGATTGATCGCCGGAACGGTGACACCGAGCGCCGGCCGGGTCAAGCGCGGCAAGACGGTGCAGCTGGCGATGCTGGATCAGCAGGCCGGGATCCTGGCCGAGGTCGAAGGCGACCTGGTCCGTGAGGTGATCGGCCGGCTGCGCGAAGGATATGAGGTCGACGGCCGCGAGCTCACGCCCACCCAGCTGCTCGAGCGGCTGGGATTCGCCCGCGACCAGCTGTCGACGCGGGTGTCCGAACTGTCCGGTGGGCAGCGGCGCCGGTTGCAGTTGATGCTGACTCTGCTCAGCGAACCCAATGTGCTGGTGCTCGACGAGCCGACCAATGATGTCGACACCGAGATGCTCACCGCCACCGAGGATCTGCTGGACTCGTGGCCAGGCACCCTGATCGTCGTCTCGCATGACCGTTACCTGTTGGAGCGAGTCACCGATCAGCAGTACGCCGTCATCGGCGGCACCCTGCGGCACCTGCCCGGCGGGGTGGACCAGTATCTGCAGTTGGCGCAGCGGGTGGAGACGCCCGCCGCGGCCCCGGCGCCGAGTTCGGCATCGAGCACCGGCGCCGCCCAGTACAACGCGCGCAAGGAACTCGGCGCCATCGAACGCAAGCTGGCCAAACTGTCCGAACAGATCGCCGGCGTGCACACCACGATGGCCGCTCACGACCAGAGTGACTACACGGGTCTGGCCGGGCTGACCGCCCGACTGCGGGCACTCGAATCGGAGAACGACGAACTCGAGGAGCGTTGGCTGGAGTTGTCCGAAGCGTCCGAGTGACCCTTCGTAGACTGTCGCCGTGCGCTACCTACTGCGACCCGTGCTCCTGTGGGTGCAGTACTTCCCGCAGCTGGCTGCCTGCTTCCTGCTGGGGTACCTGGGCCGTCTCGGAGCCATCGAGCTGGCCGCATGGGCCGGCTACGACAACAAGTGGTGGGCGTCGGTGATCATGCCGCTGGCCGGTCTGGCACGGTTGGCGGCCTTCGTCGGGATGTTCCTGGTGCTGAAACCGGCATTTCCCGTACTGGCGAACTTCTCGTCGCGTCGGCTGCGCGAGATCGACGTGTTCTCCACGATCATCCTGCCGTTCTTCGCCATCTACATGGCCTGGCAGATGTTCCGCGAGGACTGGCTGGCATTCGAGGCACGTGCGCTGACCTACCGGGTGGGCGAAGCGATGATGTCGCCGGAACCGACTGATCTGCACCCGGAATCGCTGCCAGTGGGCGCCAGCACGCTGGTGCTGATCATCTCGGCGCTGGCGCTGCGTTATGTGCTGGGCTTCTTCAAGGACCGGATGCCGAAATGGGTGATCGCCATCCGGGTGTATGTGGACACGCTCTGGGTGTTCCTGGCGCTCAGCTTCTCGGTGAACCAGGGCCTGACCCTGCTGGTCAATCCCGCGGGCTGGATCGCCGAACGGCGGATCATCGTGTGGTTCACCGAGACTCGCGAACAGCTCTTCTCTCACTTCGCGCCGTTGAACGCCATCTGGGACGCCTGTGCGTTTGCGCTGCGCACGGTCTTCGGCGGGGCGGCGGTACCGCTGATCTGGCTGGCGGTGGCAGGCATCGTCTACGGCGTGACGTCGACGGTCAACTGGCGCGAGACGGCGCGACGGTTCGGCGGCGCCAGGGCGGACTCGCTGTTCGAGCGGGCCGCACCGGCGCACAAACGCGTCAGCTCCAAGTGGACTGCGATCCCGAAGTCCTTGCGGGACAAGGCGCATGAGCACGCGGTGGGACAGCTGGGCAAGTTCCGGCCGATCGTCGACTCGGCCAACCTGATCCTGCACGGTGGGGTGCTGGCGTTGGCCCTCTACGTGCTGGGCTATCTGGGGCTGGCCTGGCTGGACATGGCGGGCAGCTTCTACCGCGCGCAGATCGGCGACGGCAACCTCTTTCGTGGGGTGGCCTGGCTGCTGGGCCCGCAACCGTGGGTGTTCTGGTCGAATTTCACCGCCACCCTGAGTCTGGCGTTTCATCTGCTGATCGAGCCGCTGCGGCTCTGCTTGATCGCGAGCACGTTCGCCTACTGCGTGGAGCGGGTCGCGCGGCCGGAGCCGGCTACAGCATCACTCGAACCAGGATCCGTCCCGACCAATCCGTGACGTCGACGGCGGTGGGCGTCGCGTCGTCCGGGAGCAGGAAACTGAACTGCACCGGGCCCGGCTCGGAGCAATTGGAGCTGGTGCCCTCCGGCGGAAGCGGGCCGTGGGTACCGACGGACTCGGCGCTCCACCGCCGCTGCCCATCGGTGATGACGCCGGAACACCCGGGCAGGCCGGGACCTGCACTCTCGAGCGTCACCACATGGACCAGCGTTCCCTCGGGCAGCTCGGGCGTCAGCCGGTTGGATGACGTGTTGAGGTAACGGACCGTGTCCAGCCGCCAGATCTGGCCTGCGGCCTCACCGGACTCGCCCTTGGCCACCACGCGTTCGGGGTTCGTCGACTCCCGGTAGGCCGTCCAGTCCGGCCACAGGGTGGTTGCGGTGATGACCGCCAGCGCCGCCACGGACACCGCCGCACCGATCAGGTTTCGTTGCCACAGCCGGATCATGACGCACTCATCGTCGGAGGGGTCAGCCGCACTCGTTCGAGCCGACTGATCTGCGGGCCGTCCATCGGAATCCGGATCACCACGCGCGAATCCAATCTGGCGTCGCCGATCCACAGCCGCAGTCTCACCTCGTCGACCTCGTCGAGCACCTGCGGCGCGACGTCGAACACCCAGTTGGCCCGGTAGTCGATCGCAGGCTGCATGGTGCCGCCGGCGGTCGCCGTCGGCGACAGCCGATCGGTCGGACGGTAGGTGTCCGGGCCGACCTCGAGCTCCGTACGCAACAGGCCGGGTTCCTCGACCGCGGCGACCGTCGCGTTCACCACCACCCACACCCCGGCGGCCTCGAGTCTCGGCGGCCGACCGTTCGCCGGTTGCACCACCGGAGTGATCTGAGTGCCAAGCACACTGGCGGTGATGTTGCGTCCGGTGGCCGGCTGCCCCGCGCCGGCGGTCACGTCGAACGGTGCGTAGATCTTGCTGTTCACCGGCAGGTCGTGCCAGATAACTGCGGCCGCCACGATGGCCACGACCGCCGCAGCTGCCGTAAGCACGCTGCGCCACTTCATGATCGGTTCGCGACGGGCACCGTGACCTGACCGTAGTCGGTCACGCTGTCCAGCCACGCCTCACCGTAGGTGACCATCAGCTCGGAGAGTTTCTTCTTCCAGACACGCAGCGTCACGGAGCCACCGGGCTCCACGGCACCGTCGGGCACTTCCCAGAAGAACGCCATCTCCTGCTGCAGACCAGGGCCCAGGTTCGTGTTGTAAGTGCTGTCGGCCAGTCGGTACGCGCCGACCAGACGCTGCTCGGGGTGGCCGGTCAGGTCGATGGCCCTGAGCAGATTGCCAGGGGTGTGGCCGTCGTTGCGGATTTCCACCACCACCCCCAGATACCGGGATCCCGGCTGGTCGTAGAGGACGCCCTCGATCTCGTCGACCAGCCTGGCCCGATCGACGGTCAGTGTGTACTGACCGTCGCTGAACTCCTCGCCTGGCTCGAACACCGTCACCGTGGTGTTGGCGTCGTCCAGGCCGCCGAAGAGGGCGGTCGCCGCGAGCACCAGCACGATCACCAGTTGCCACATCTGTTTGAAGCCAAGGCCGGCGAACCATCGCCGCACGTGTGCGGCCACCTGCTCAGCGACCCCGGTACCAGCCCCCATGCGGCGACTCTACGGCGCGGTCGGGGGCTCCGACAGCCGGCTCTTGACGTAACGGCTGGTGTCGTCGGCCAGGACTTCGAGGTTGCCGGCTTCCAGTCCGTCGAGTCCGGCGGCGACGACATCGGCGGGGTCGGCTTTGGGCACGTCCAGGCCGGCGGTCATGTCGGTGTCGACGGTGGCGACGTGCAGTCCGGTCACCTGGGTGCCTTGCCCGGCGAGCTCGATCCGGACTCCGTTGGTCAGGGCCCACTCCGCGGCTTTGGCCGCCGAGTAGGACGTGGATCCGTCGAGCGACAGCCACGACAGGACCGACAGCATGTTGAGGATGGCTCCCCCGCCGTTGGCGCCGAGCACCGGGGCGAACGCTCGGATCACGGTGAGGGTGCCGAAGAAGTTGGTGTCCATCTCGCGGTGGATCTCGCCGAGGTCGCCGGTGATCAGGTTCTGGCCGGCGGACACCCCTGCATTGTTGATCAGCAGGGTGACATCACCTGCCGCCGTGGCCGCGGCGGCGACGGATTCGGGGTCGGTGATGTCGAGCGCCAGCGGTGTCACGCCGTCGAGGTCGATCTGTCCGGGGTCACGGGCGGCGGCGTACACCTTGGCGGCACCGCGGGCCAGCAGGGCCTCGGCGTAGACGCGGCCCATCCCGCGGTTGGCTCCGGTGACCAGCGCCACCGATCCGGCGATTTTCATGCAGTCATCCTGACATTCAGCGATGCAACCGCAGCCGTAGGCCGTCGATGGTGTCGCGGACGCCGCCGAGCTGCCGGGCGACCTGCACGGGCGAGGTCCCGCCGCGCGCATCACGAGCCGCCACCGAACCGTCGACGGTGAGTACCTCCCGCACCTGCGGGGTGAGGTCGGGGCTGATGGCCGTCAGTTCGTCGTCGGTGAGCTCCTCGAGGCCCACGCCGCGACTCTCGGCGGTTTTGACGGCCGCCCCGGCGGCTTCGTGGGCGACCCGGAACGGCACCCCTTGGCGCACCAGCCATTCGGCGATATCGGTGGCCAGGGTGTAACCGGCGGGCGCCAGTTCGGCCATCCGGTCGGTGTCGAACGTCAGTGTGCCGACAAGACCGGCCATCGCGGGCAGCAGCAGTTCCAGCTGGGCCACCGAATCGAAAACCGGCTCCTTGTCTTCCTGCAGATCCCGGTTGTAGGCCAGCGGCTGGGCTTTGAGGGTGGCCAGCAGCCCGGCGAGATTGCCGATCAGGCGCCCCGACTTACCGCGGGCCAGTTCGGCGATGTCCGGGTTTTTCTTCTGCGGCATGATCGAACTTCCCGTCGACCAGGAGTCGTGCAGGGTGACGTAGCCGAATTCCGTTGAGCTCCACAGGATGATGTCCTCGGCGAGGCGGGACAGATCGACGGCGATCATCGCCAGGATGAAGGCGGCCTCGGCCGCGAAGTCACGGGCCGCGGTGGCGTCGATGGAGTTGTCGGCGGCTCTGGCGAAACCGAGGTCGGCAGCGATCGCGTCCGGATCCAGGCCCAACGACGATCCGGCCAGTGCGCCCGAACCGTAGGGCGACACCGCAGTCCGGTCGTCGAAGTCGGCAATACGGTCCACATCACGCAACAACGGGTGGGCGTGCGCCAGCAGGTGATGCGCCAGCAGTACGGGTTGCGCGGACTGCAGGTGCGTCTTGCCCGGCATGATCGCTGTCGGATGCGCCGCGGCCTGGGTGGACAGCGCTTGCACCACCTCGATGGCCCCGTCGGCGATGCGGCGCAACGCGTCACGCAGCCACATCCGAAACAGCGTGGCCACCTGATCGTTTCGTGACCGCCCGGCGCGCAGCCGGCCGCCGAGGTCGGGGCCCACCCGGTCGATCAGGCCGCGCTCCAGCGCGCCGTGCACGTCCTCGTCGGTGACGATCGGACCGAAACTCCCGTCGGCGACGTCCTCGCCGAGCGAGTCCAGCCCGGCAAGTAGTCCGTCGCGTTGTTCCTCGGTGAGCAGGCCGGCGTTGTAGAGCACCCGGGTGTGGGCTTTCGACGCGGTGACGTCATAGGGCGCGAGCACCCAGTCGAAGTGGGTCGATTTGCTCAGTGCGGCCAGGGCGGCCGACGGCCCGTCGGCGAAACGACCGCCCCACAGCGCGCCTTCATTGGTGCTCATTCGCATGCCCCTTTCAGCGCGAGCGCGCGTGTTCGTACGTCAAAAGCGGCGTGTCGCTGTACGAACACGCGCGCTCGGCCAGTTTGTTTACAGGCCGAGGTCGCGCTTGGCCGAGATCTTGGACGACAGGCCGTGCACATGGACGAAGCCTTTGGCGCTGGACTGGTCGAAGCTGTCGCCCTCGTCGTAGGTGGCCAGGTTGAAGTCGTACAGGCTGGTGGGGCTGCGACGGCCGTTGACCGCGATGTGCCCGCCGTGCAGTACCAGCCGGATCTCGCCGGTGACGTGCTCCTGGGTGTGCGCGACGAACGACTCCAGCGCCCGCTTCAGCGGCGAGTACCACAGGCCGTCGTACACCAGCTCGCCCCACTTCTGGTCGGTACCACGCTTGTAGCGTCCGAGCTCGCGTTCGAGGGTGACATGCTCGAGTTCGGTGTGCGCGGTGATGAGCACCATCGCGCCGGGGGCCTCGTAGATCTCGCGGCTCTTGATACCGACCAGCCGGTCCTCCACCACATCGAGACGACCCACACCCTGGGCGCCGGCGCGGCGGTTCAGCTCGACGATGGCTTCCAGCACGCTGACCGGACGACCGTCGATGGAGACCGGGACACCCTTGTCGAAGCCGACGATCACCTCATCGGGGCTGCTCCAGTTGACCGTGGGGTCTTCGGTGTAGTCGTAGACGTCCTTGGTCGGCGCGTTCCACAGGTGTTCGAGGAAGCCGGTTTCCACTGCGCGGCCCCACACGTTCTGGTCGATCGAGAACGGTGAACGTTTGGTGACGTTGATCGGGATGGCGTTCTCCTCGGCGAAGGCGATGGCCTTCTCCCGGGTCCAGGCGTAGTCGCGGACCGGCGCGAGCACCTCGAGATCGGGTGCCAGCGAGGCGAATCCGACCTCGAAGCGCACCTGGTCGTTGCCCTTGCCGGTGCAGCCGTGGGCGACGATGCCGCCGTTGTGCTCGCGAGCGGCGGCCACCAGGTGCTTGACGATCAGCGGTCGGCTGATCGCCGACACCAGCGGATAGCGGTCCATGTAGAGCGCGTTGGACTGGATGGTGGGCAGGCAGTACTCGTCGGCGAACTCGTCGCGGGCATCGACCACGACGGCCTCGACGGCGCCGCAATCCAGTGCGCGCTGCCGCACGACCTCCATGTCCTCACCGCCCTGGCCCAGGTCGATGGCCACGGCGACGACCTCACGGCCGGTCTCCTTGCCGATCCAGCTGATGGCCACCGAAGTGTCCAGACCGCCGGAGTACGCCAAGATGACGCGATCGGACATGTGTTGTTCCTTCTCTCTCTTCTCTTACTGCAGGTTTTCGAAGGTGGCGGCCAGTTCGGCGCCGGTCATGGGTTCCCGGGCCATCACGAAGATGGTGTCATCACCGGCGATGGTGCCGACGACATACGGTAGCGACGCGCGGTCGATGGCACTGGCCAGGTAGTGGGCGGCGCCGGGTGGGGTACGCAGCACCGCGAGATTCCCGCTGGCGTCGGTGGACACCAGCAGGTCACTGAGCAACCGGGTGACGCGTTCGGTGCCGCCGCTGACGCCGCGCACGGGGCTGCCGTCTTCGGGGACGACGTACGCACCGACGCCGCCATCGGCGCCGCGCAGCTTCACCGCGCCCAGCTCCTCCAGGTCACGCGACAGCGTGGCCTGGGTGACCTCGATGCCCTCGGCGGCCAGCAGCCCGGCCAGCTCGCTCTGACTGCGCACCGACCGTGACGACAGCAACGTCACGATCCGCGCCTGCCTGCCGGCCCGGGTGGTCGCAGACGTCATCGCGCAGTCCCGCGGTACTCCAGCAGCCAGACCAGCAGCGCCTTCTGCGCGTGCAGTCGGTTCTCCGCCTCGTCCCACACCGCACTCTGCGGACCGTCGAGCACGTCGTCGGTGACCTCGTGCCCGCGATGCGCCGGAAGGCAGTGCAGCACAACGGCTTCGGGGTCGGCGTGGCCCAGCAGTTCGGAGTTCACCTGGAACGGCCGGAATGGACGTACCCGGTCCAGGCCGTCGTTCTCCTGCCCCATCGATGTCCAGGTGTCGGTGACCAGCACGTCGGCGCCGGTGGCGGCGGCCACCGGGTCAGACGTGAGGGTGACCGCGGCGCCGGTCTGCTCGGACCGCTGGCGTGCCGCGGCGACGAACGCGGCGTGCGGCTCGAAGCCCCGCGGCGCGGCGATCGTCACGTCGATGCCCGCCGTGACACCGCCCAGCATCAGCGAGTGCGCCATGTTGTTGGCCCCGTCACCGAAGTACGTCATCCGCAGGCCCTTCAGGGAGCCCTTCCGTTCCACCAGGGTCTGCAGATCGGCCAGCACCTGGCAGGGGTGGAACTCATCGGAGAGCGCGTTGATGATCGGCACCGTCGACCCGGCCGCCATCGACGTCAGCCGTTCCTGGGCGAAGGTGCGCCACACGATGGCGTCGACGTAGCGCGAGAGCACCTGTCCGGTGTCCTCGAGGGTCTCCTCGCGACCCAGCTGCGTGCTGCGGCCATCGACGACGACGGCGTGCCCGCCGAGTTGGGCGATGCCCATCTCGAAGGAGAACCGGGTGCGGGTGGAGTTCTTCTCGAAGATCACCGCCACCCCCCGCGGCCCTTCCAGCGGGCGGCGGCTCATCGGCGAGTGTTTGAGATCGGCGGCCAGCGCCAGGACTTCCGCCTGCTCCTGCGGCGTCAGGTCGTCGTCCCGCAGGAAGTGCCGGATGGTCATCAAGAGTCCTTTGCGGTGTCGAGCACGGTGGGCAGCGCGGTGAGGAAGTGGTCGGCCTGCGCATCGGTGAGGATCAGCGGCGGCGCCAACCGGACCACGTTCGGGGCCGCGGCGTTGACCAGGAACCCGGCCTCACGCGCGGCCGTCTCGGCGGCTTTGGCCTTCTCCTCGGTCAGCACGATACCGATCAACAGACCTCTACCCCGAACATGGTCCACCAGTGGGTGATTCAGTGCTTCCACACCGTGGCTCAGCGTCTTGCCCAGCGCACCGGCCCGGGCGATCAGGTCGTCATCGGCCAGGGCGCGCAGCACCGCCAGCGCCGCCGCCGTGCACACCGGGTTGCCGCCGAACGTGCTGCCGTGCAGGCCCGGGGTCAGCAGATCGGCGGTGGGTCCGATGGCCAGGCAGGCACCGATCGGCAGTCCGCCGCCCAGCCCCTTGGCCAGGGTCACCACATCGGGGGTGACGCCGTCGTGGTGATGCGCGAAGAACGCCCCGGTGCGGCCGACCCCGGTCTGCACCTCGTCGAGGACCAGCAGAGCTCCTGCGGCGGTGGTGATCTCGCGTGCCGCGGACAGATAGCCGGGGGGTGGCACGACGACGCCGCCCTCCCCCATGATGGGTTCCAGGAACACCGCGGCGGTGTCGGTGTCGACGGCGTTGCGCAGCGCCTCGACGTCGCCGTAGGGCACGTGGGTGACATCGCCGGGTAGCGGTTCGAACGGCGCCCGCTTGGCCGGCTGGCCGGTCAGCGCCAACGATCCCATGGTGCGTCCGTGGAAAGCCCCTTCGGCGGCAACCACTTTCGTGCGTCCGGTGAGCCGGGTGATCTTGAACGCCACCTCGTTGGCCTCGGCGCCGGAATTGCAGAAGAACGCGCGCGCCGGCGCACCGAGGTGCGCTACCAGTTGTTCTGCCAGCGCGATACCGGGTTCGGTGGCATACAGATTGGAGACGTGCCCCAGCGTGTTGAGCTGGGTGGTGACGGCTTCGATCACCGCGGGGTGCCGGTGGCCCAGGAGGTTCACCGCGATTCCGCCGAGCAGGTCGAGGTAGGTCCTGCCGTCGGGGTCTGTGACGACGGCGCCGTCACCACTGGCCAGTGCCAGCGGCGGGGTGCCGTAGTTGTTCATCATCACGCTCTGCCAACGGTCCTGCAGCGCTTGTGTTTCACTCATGCGGGCACCACGCCTTCCTCGTCCGACTCCTCACCGGAGCTCGTCCCTCGCTCCGGCTTCGGCGTCGGCACCACCTTGGTTCCGGTTCCTTCATCGGTGAACAGCTCCGCGATGACACAGTGCTCCACCCGACCGTCGATCACATGCGCGCTCGGCACGCCGCCGTTGACGGCGCGCAGGCACGCCTCGATCTTGGGCACCATGCCGGATTCCAGGCTCGGTAGCAGGGTTGTGAGCGTGTCGGTGTCGATCTCGGTGACCAGCGACGTGCGGTCCGGCCAGTCGGTGTAGAGACCTTCGACGTCGGTGAGCATCAACAGCTTCTCGGCCCCCAACGCTTCGGCCAGGGCCGCGGCGGCGGTGTCGGCGTTGATGTTGTGCACGATGCCGACGACGTCGGGGGCGATGGTGGACACCACCGGAATCCGGCCCGCGCCGATGAGGTCGACTACCGCGGCGGTGTCGACCGTCTGCACGTCGCCCACCAGCCCGATGTCGGTGGCGACGCCGTCGACGTTGACGCTGCGGCGAACGGCGGTGAAGAGCTGTGCGTCTTCACCGGTGATTCCGACGGCATAGGGGCCGTGGGAGTTGATCAGCCCTACCAGTTCACGGCCCACCTGACCGAACAGCACCATGCGGGCGACGTCGAGCACCTCGGGCGTGGTGACCCGGAAGCCGCCCTTGAAATCTCCGGCAATGCCAAGGCGTTTCAGCATCGCCGAGATCTGCGGACCGCCACCGTGTACCACCACGGGGTGGATTCCGCAGTTGCGCAAAAACACCATGTCGTCGGCGAACGCCCGTTTGAGGTTGTCATCGGTCATGGCGTTGCCGCCGTATTTCACGACGACGATCTTGCCGTGCAGCTGCTTGAGCCACGGCAGCGCGCCGGCGAGGACCTGCGCCTTGGCCCGGGTGGGGACTACCTCGGTCATGAACTGTAGGCCGAGTTCTCTTCGACGTAAGCGTGCGACAGGTCGGTGGTCCGGATCGAAGCCTCGGCATCGCCGGCACCGAGGTCCACCCGCACGGTGATCTCGTCGCCGGACAGGTCGACCTCGCGCGCGCCTGGCGCGCCCGCACCGTCGACGCACACGTCGGAGCCGTTGAAGGACACCGAGATCCGGTTGGGGTCCAGCGTCACCGGTGCCATGCCCACGGCGGCAAGCACTCGGCCCCAGTTCGGATCGGAGCCGAACAGCGCAGTCTTGACCAGGCTGTCGCGGGCGATCACCCGGGCGGCCACCAGCGCGTCGTCTTCGCTGGCGGCACCGGACACGGTGATGGTGATCCGCTTGGTGACGCCTTCGGCGTCGGACTGCAACTGTGCGCACAGATCGTCACAGACGGCCAGGACGGCGGCGTCGAGTTGCTCCTGGGACGGGGTGATCTCGCTGGCGCCGGAGGCCAGCAGCAGCACGGTGTCGTTGGTGGAGCAACTGCCGTCGATGTCGAGGCGGTCGAACGTCCTGGCGGCGGCACGCGTGAGCGCGGTGTTCAAGGCCTCGGCGTCGGCCACCGCGTCGGTGGTGATGACGCACAGCATGGTGGCCAGCGACGGCGCCAGCATGCCAGCGCCCTTGGCCATTCCGCCCACGGTCCAGTTGTCGGCATGGTGCAGCGCAACCTGTTTGGGCACGGTGTCGGTGGTCATGATGGCGCGCGCGGCTTCGTCACCGCCGGAGAGCCCACCGGCCATCTCGTGGACGATCTCCTGCACACCGGCCAGCACCTTGTCCATGGGCAGCCGGTCACCGATGAGGCCTGTGGAACACACCGCGACCTCGATGGCGCCGGTCTCGGTACCCCATGCCGACAGTGCGGCCGCGACGGCCTCGGCAGTGGTGTGGGTGTCCTGGAACCCGCCCGGCCCGGTGCAGGCGTTGGCGCCGCCGGAGTTCAGGATGACGGCCCGCAGCCGTCCGGTGGTGAGCACCTGCCGGCTCCACTGCACCGGAGCGGCCTTGACCTGGTTGCGGGTGAACACACCCGCTGCGGCGTGGTCGGGGCCTTCGTTGAACACCAGGGCCAGGTCCAGCTTGCCCGAGGCTTTGATCCCCGCGGCGATTCCGGCGCCGCGGAAGCCCGCGGGCGCGGTGACCCCCTGTGTCCGCACGAGCCGCGTTGTGTCGACAGATCCCCGTCCTTTGAGAATCTCGGTCATGGTGCCACCCCCACAGTTGACAGTCCTTCGGTTTCCGGCCAGCCCAGCGCCAGGTTCATCGACTGCACCGCCGCGCCACCGGTGCCTTTCGTCAGGTTGTCGATGGCGCACACCGCGACCAGTGTCCTCGCATCTTCATCGACGGCGACCGCGATCTGCGCGGCGTTGCTGCCGATCACCGAACCGGTCTTCGGCAGCTGCCCCTCCGGCAGCAGGTGCACGAACGGCTCTGTCCCATAAGCCTTCTCGTAGGCGGCGCGCAGTTCCGACACCGGTGCGGCAGTTCGCGCGGTGCAGGTGGCCAGGATTCCGCGCGAGGTGGGGATGAGCACCGGCGTGAACGACACGGTGACGGGTTTGTCGGTGACGGCTCGCAGCCCCTGCGCGATCTCGGGGGTGTGCCGGTGAACGCCGCCGATGTTGTAGGCGCGCGCCGAGCCGATCACCTCCGAGCCCAGCAGATCCACCTTGGCGGCGCGACCGGCGCCGGAGGTGCCACTGACGGCGACGACGGTGACCGCGGGTTCCACGAGGTCTGCGGCCACGGCGGGCAGCAGTGCCAGCAGCGCGGCGGTCGGGTAGCAGCCGGGCACCGCGATGCGGGATGCGCCGCGCAGCGCATCCCGGGCGCCAGGCAGCTCGGGCAGTCCGTACGGCCAGCTGCCGGCGTGGTCGGAGCCGTAGAACCGCTTCCAGGCCGCCGCGTCGGTGAGCCGGAAGTCGGCACCGCAGTCGATGACCACGGTGTCGGGGCCGAGTTGTTCGGCAATGGCACCGGAGTGGCCGTGCGGAAGGGCCAGGAACACGATGTCGTGTCCGGTCAGCACGTCGAGTTCGGTGGGCTGCAGCACGCGGTCGGCCAGCGGCAACAGGTGCGGGTGGTGCTCACCGAGGGTGGTTCCCGCGGAGGCGGCTGCCGTCAGTGCACCGATGCTCAGCCGGCCGTCGGCGACGGCCGGGTGTCCCAGCAGGAGTCGAAGGATCTCACCACCGGCATATCCGCTGGCACCCGCCAACGCCAATGTCTTGGGCATACACGGATCTTTGCATCTTTATGCACCGATATGCAAATGAATTAACCCAAGTGGATCTAGGCGCGCATGGTGGCGCCGACACTCGCCGCCGCTGCGGCCACGGCGGCGTCGCGGGCAGCACTTGCTTCGTCTTCGGTGAGCGTGCGGTCGGGGGCACGGAATCGCAGCGCCAAGGCCAGCGACTTGCGCTGCTCGCCGACCTGCGGCCCGGTGTAGACGTCGAACAGCTGCACCGCTTCCAGCAGCTCGCCGGCACCGTCGCGGACGGCGTCGATCACCGTCTGGGCGGCGACATCGGCATCGACCACCAAGCTGATGTCCTGGAACACCGCCGGGAACGGCGACACCCGCGGGGCGGGCAGCGCCTCGGCGATCGGGATCGCGCTGAGATTCAACTCGGCCGCGCAGGTGCCCTTCGGCAGGCCGGCCCGTTCGATCACCGCCGGATGCAGCTGCCCGGCATGGCCGACGCTCACGTCGCCGACGAACACCTCGGCGCAGCGGCCCGGATGCCACGGCAGCAGCGCAGCCGGCCGAAGCGTGACCTCGACACCGGCCGCGCGCGCGATCACGCGTACCGCCTCGAAGGCATCGGCCGCCTCGACGGGGCGCCCGGCACCCCAGGGACCGCGAGGTTCCCGCAGCCCCGACAAGACGACCCCCACGTGCTGCGGCTGCAGCGGCAGCGACGCGTCCAGACCGGCGATCTCCTCGTCGGTGGGCCGACGGTCGGTCGGGATCAACTCGACGGCGCGCGTCTGCTCGGTCGGATGCACCACTTGGGCGATCGCGAACAGTGCGGTGTCGACGGCACCACGGGAAACGTTGCGGGACAACGCTTCCAGCAGACCCGGCAACAACGTGGTGGCCAGGTGCGGCCGGTCGGCTTCCAGCGGGTTGAGCACCCGGGTGGTGGAGCGCCGCGGATCATCGGCCGGCAACCCCCAGGTGTCGAACACCCCGGCCGGCAGGAACGGCGTCGGCAGGATCTCCACGTACCCCGACAGGGCCAGCGATTTCCCGACGGCACGGCGACGCTTCTGCCCGGCGGTCAGACCGCGGCCGGCGGGCGCGGTGGGCAGCACCGACGGGATGACGTCCAGTCCTTCGAGCCGCAGCACCTCCTCCACCAGGTCGGCGGGCTGCACCAGGTCGGGCCGCCAGCTCGGCGGTGTCACCGTCAAGACGTTGCGTTCGTCGACGGTCACTTTCGCGCCGATCTGTGTCAGCCGGTGGACGGTGGCACCCTCGGGGTAGTCCACCCCGGCGGTACGGTCCGGCAGGTCGGCGGCCATCCGCACCGGGGTGGGCGACCAGTCCTCCCGCGGCGGATCACCCCGCCAGTCGGTGAGCGTGGGTTCGATTGTGCCGCCTGCAATTTCGGCGAGCAGGCGCGAGCAGCGGTCGATCGCGGCGACGGAGATCGCCGGGTCGACGGCCCGCTCGTAGCGACGGCCCGCCTCGCTGACCAGGTGTAGCCGGCGCTGCGTGCGCGACACGGTGGCCGGATCCCACACCGCTGCTTCCAGCAGGATGTCGGTGGAGTCGTCGTTGATCTCGGTGGTGCCCGCGCCCATGATGCCGCCGATGGCAGCCGTGGCCACGTCGTCGACGATCAACACGTCACCCGGGTCGAGCTTGCGTTCGATGTCGTCGAGGGTGACCACCGTCTCCCCCGGCCGCGCGAAGCGGACTTCGAAGCCGCCGTTGATGCGTTTGCGGTCGTGGGCGTGCATGGGGTGCCCGAGTTCGATCATGACGTAGTTGGTGACGTCGACGGCGGGCGAGATGGGCCGGATACCGGACAGCAGCAGGCGTCGTCGCATCCACCACGGCGACAGCGCGTGCTGGTCGATCCCGGTGACCGGGCGCAGCGCGAAGCGGCTCACGCCGGTGCCGGGCTGGACGGTCAGCGGCCACGCCTCACCTTCGACGGGCAGCGGTTCCACGTCGGCCGGGTCGACGAACTCCAGGTCGAACGCGCAGGCGATTTCGCGGGCAATGCCGCGCACCGACAGTCCGTAGCCGCGGTCCGGGGTGATTGCCAGATCGAACACCACGTCGTCGAGCCCGAGCAGGTCGTAGGCCGACTCCCCCGGCTCGGCGGTACCCGGAGGCAGCACCAGGATGCCGGAATGGTCGGCCCCCATACCCAGTTCGGCTGCGGAGCAGATCATGCCGTCGGAGACACGGCCGTAGGTCTTGCGCTTGGCGATCTGGAAGTCGCCGGGCAGCGTCGTCCCGGGCAGCGCCACCACCACGGTGTCGCCGACCACGAAATTGCGTGCGCCGCATACGATGTCGCGTAACTCGGGTTCACCGACATCGACCTTGCAGGCCCTTATCGGTTTCTTGAATTCGGTGAGTTCCTCGATCTCGGCGACCCGGCCGACGGTCAGCGGACCGGTCACGGGCCCCAGGGTGAGGACGCCCTCGACCTCATGACCGATGCGGATCAGCGCCTGTTCGAGTTCCTCGGCAGAGACGTCCCAGCCAGGTGCCCCGGCAGAGACCACTTCACGCAACCAGCTGTACGGCAGTTTCATCAGGCACCGACCCCGAACGGCAGGGAGAACCGCACGTCACCTTCGACCATGTCTCGCATATCGGGGATGCCGTTGCGGAATTGCAGGGTGCGCTCCAGGCCCATACCGAAGGCGAAGCCGCTGTACACCTCGGGGTTGATCCCGGCGGCGCGCAGAACGTTGGGGTTCACCATGCCGCAGCCGCCCCATTCCACCCAGCCGGGGCCTCCTTTTTTACCCGCAAACCAGACGTCCACTTCCGCGGACGGTTCGGTGAAGGGGAAGAAGTGTGGCCGGATCCGGGTGCGCGCCTCGGGCCCGAACTCGGAGCGGGCAAACGCGTCCAGCGTGCCTTTGAGGTTGGCCATCGTCAGGCCGCGGTCCACGGCCAGCCCCTCGACCTGGTGAAAGACCGGGGTGTGGGTGGAATCGAGCTCGTCGGTCCGGAACGTCCGGCCGATCGAGATGATGTACACCGGCAGCTCACGCTCCAGCAGCGCCCGAACCTGCACCGGCGAGGTGTGGGTGCGCAGCAGCTGGCGGGAGCCCTCCGGCGCGATGTGGAAGGTGTCGGACTCGCTGCGCGCCGGGTGGTCGGGCGGGAAGTTCAGCGCGTCGAAGTTGAATTGTTCGGTCTCCACCTCGGGCCCCTCGGCCAGTTCCCAGCCCATCGCAACGAACGTGTCGGCGATGTGCTCGGCCAGGATCGTGATGGGGTGACGTGCGCCGGTGGGTTGCCGAGTCGACGGCAGCGTCACGTCGATGCGCTCGGCCACCAGGACAGCGGCATCGCGCTCGGCACGCAGGGCAGCCAACCGGTCGTCGTAGAGCTGCTGGGCCGCCGCGCGCGCGACGTTGACCCGCTTGCCGGCGTCGGCGCGGTCGGCCTTGGGCAGCGCACCCAAGGCTTGACGGGCCAGCGCCAACGGCGACTTGTCGCCCAGATGCTCGGTCTTGGCGCGGGCCAGGCCGTCCAGGTCAGTGGCCAGACTGAAGGCGTGGCCAGCCGCGCTGACCGCCTTGGTCAGGGTCTCCTCAGTGAGATCGGGGACCTGGGCCAGGTCTCCGACCTGGGGTTCTTCACCCACGCGACGCGGCTCCTCAGAGTTGGTTTCCAGCACAAACGCAAGTGCCGATCATAGGCGATGCACCCGCGCCACCCTCGCACCGTGCTCGAGGCGTCCCGGGAAGCAGCAGAGCCGGCGACCCCATGGGTCACCGGCTCTTCGTATGGCGACGCTTTCGGCGTCAGCGATCTCCGAATTCGTGCCGTTGGGCGATCGCGAGCAGCTCTTCGCGGACGGTGGAGTCCGGGAGGTCGTTGATCCGCGCGTAGAGACGACGGACTTCCTTGGCGCGCCGGCGCGACGCGCGGTACTGAGTGATGGACATGCGGTTCTTCTCCTCGATCGGTCCCGGATCAGCGGGACCTTGATGACGCTCGGTGTTGGACTACGGGATACCGCTTGTTCCAACGCCACCATCGTCTCTGTTAATTCTGCGTAAAACAACTTTCGCGGTGTGAGTTTGCGTACACCCCAACACATTTGAGCCAGCACACATCTGCGCAGGACTGTGACCGAGCCGACTACTTCCGGCTAGCGCTCGTCCTCGTCGTCGCCGTCGCGTTTGGACCGCAATTGGTACATCGCCAGGTCGGCGGGCACCCCGCTGGGCTTGGCGGCGAACATCTGCCTGCGGGCCCGGCGAGCGGTGACCCCCAGTGCCTCGAACTCGGCCGGGTCTATCAGGTCCAGCGTGGAACCGGAGACCATCACCCCGCCGCGGACGGCGCGTTCCATCACCCGGGCGGCGATGTTGACGTCGACGCCCAGCCAGTCGGCGCCGAGCCGCTGCGGCCTGCCGGTGTGCAGCCCGACCCGGATGCGGGGCGTATAACCGTCCACCTCAACGGTTTTCACGGCGTCACGGGCGGCCAGCACCGCGGTGACCGCAACGACGGGATCACGGAAGACGGCCATCAGCCCGTCGCCCATCCGTTTGACGATGTGCCCACCGCGATCCAGCAGCGGCGGTTCCACCGCGGCCGACACCAGCCGCAGCATCCGCAAGGTCAGATCGTCACCGGCTTGCAGAGACCACTCCGAGAAACCCACGAGATCGGTGAAGACGATGGTCACCTCGGGGTTGGCCGGTTTGCGGGACACCCGCTCGGTCAGCGCCTGCCACACCTGCAAACCGGCCAGGCTGACCTCCCGGGTGGCGGCATCGCGCGCACCGAGCAGCCGGTCGGCGGCCCGGGCGGCGGCGCGCGGACCACCGTCGCCGGCCATGGACAGCGGGTCACCGAAGTCCGGGTCGCCCGGCAGGGCGCGGCGTGCCCGGCGGATGAAGCCCACCACACCTGGGTTGGAGTTGGTGTCCTTGAACCATGCGGCGACGCGCTGGGCCGGCTCCTGCCGGTCCTGACCGCCCTCGGGCTCCATGTGGGAAACAGTATGTGTGACCGCCGGAACCGGGCAACGAGGGTAGCCGCGGCGTTTGCCGCCGGGCATCAAAAGGCCAGTTCACGTCCGCGCTGCAACCGAAGTACGGGAATGGCCGCAAAGACGAACAGTAGCCCGGCCATCAGGACATAGCTGTGAATTCCCGTGGCCGTGCTCACCGCAGTACCGGGAATCTGGGTGGCCTTGAGTATCTCGCCTCCGGCGACGTTGACGATCACGGAACCGAGCGCGAGTACGACGGAAACCAGTCCGGCGATCATGCCCTGCCGTTCTGGCGCTTCCAGGCTGGTCGCCAAGCTGTAGCCGGAGGCGCCGATCGCGCCGGCGGCCACACCCATCAGGGTGCCGCAGGCGATCGCCAACGGCAGCACCGTTGTTCCCACCACCATTGCGAACGTCGCCACCGCCCCAATGGCGATGCCGCCGAGCAGCGGGGCTCGCGGCCCCATCCGGCCCGCGATCCATCCGGCGCAGGTGCCGCCGACGGCGATGCCGAGGTTGGGTGCGGCAAGCAGCAGCGCGACCGCGCCACCGTCGCCCAGCCCGTAGCCGAGCCCCAGGTGGGGCGATACCTGGGCGACAATGCTGGTCAGTTGAAGCATGCTCCTGAACGCGCCCGCGGCCAGCACCAGAGCCAGCAGCGTCAACAGGATCGGTCGAGTCAAGCCCCGTAGGTCGATGATCGGTTGGTCGACGCGAAGCGCAACGAGCACCCAACCGGCCAGCGCGCTCACACCGGCCGCCAGCAGCGCGATCATCCCCGTATCCAGCCAGCCGACATCACTGCCGAGGCTGACGTAAGCGAGCACAGAACCGAGACCGCCACCGAGCAGGACCGCCCCCGCGATGTCGATGCGGCCGTCACCACGGACGGGCGACTCCGGGATGAAGGCGCGCACGCAGATCGCCGCGGCCGCAGCCAGCAGCGCCGCCACCAGGAACACGCTGCGGTAGCCGAATGCATCGATGGCAGGCTTCATCAGGAATGGCTCGAAGATGCCGACCACCGACGAACCCGAGGTCACGATCCCCACCATGGTCATCGCCACCGGCGGCGTGCAGATCTGCAGGACGAGGGCCACCGTGATGAAGATCGCGGCGAATGCGGCACCTTGCAGGAGCCGGCCCATCAGGAATACCCAGATGTTCGGGGCGACGAGACACAGCAGTGCACCTGCGCATGCGAGAACCAGTGTGCTGAGCAGGATCCGGCGCTTTCCGCAGAGGTCGGCCGCTCTTGCGAGCAGCGGTGACCAGAGCGCCCCCGCCAGCATCGCGCTGGCATTGAGCCAGGCGGCCTGATCGGTGTCGAAATGCTCCATCAGTTGCGGCAGGACCATCATCGGCGACCCGATGGCGACGTCGGCCAGCACGTTGGCAAGGGTGAGAACAGCGGCCCACACGATGAGGCGCGAATCCTTCACAGTGCCTGCAGCGCCTTGTTACGCGCGCTGATGGCAGCCCACGTGGTGGGCAGCATGCGGGCACGCCCGCTCTCGACACGACCCTGCGCGTGGGCCACGTACGGGCGCTGCCGAGACTCGTAGCGCGCGGGTTCGTCGCCGAGTTCTCCCGCGGAGAGCTGGCCGAGTTCTTCGGCGAGCAGACGGGCGCCGGTGAGGGCAAGAGAGGTGCCTCGCCCGGACAGGAATGAGGCGCAGTATCCCGCGTCACCGACGAGGACCACACGGCCGCGGTGCCAGGACGGTAGGCGCACCTGACTCGCGCCGGCGAGGTAGAAATTCGGATCCGTGCACGCCGCTTCGAGCAACTCGGGAATGCGCCACGAGCGGTGACCGGCGAAGGCGTCGACGAGAATCTGTCTCTGGGAGTCGATGTCGTGATGATCGTAATCGATTGGTGCCGAAAGAAACTGGAACACAGCGACGGTCTTGCCACCGTATCGGAAGACTCCGGCCATCTTTCCTGGCACGTTGTGGATCCTGTTGACGCCATCGGTGTCCGCCTGGGCGGGAAGATCGGCGAGGGCGAAGTACACCCCGAGATGGCGGAGGCAATGGTGGTCAGGTCCGAATACCAGCCTGCGCACCACCGAGTGTTGCCCGTCGGCCCCGATCACCAGGTGATATCGCCGGGCTCGGCCGGAGGCGAAACGCGCATCACCGTCTTCGGCCAGCGCCACGATCGAGTCGCCGAAGCGGATCTGCACGCTGTCCGGGACCGCGTCGGCCAGGATGCGTACAAGGTCCTCGCGGAGCAACTCGATGTCATCCTCGGAGTCGCTGACTTCGGCGAGCGGCAGCGGCGCCACGGGCTCGCCGCGGCCGTCGACGAAGTAGGTGCGCTCGGACATCCGGACCCGTCGATCCCGGATTTCGGCAAGCAGCCCCATGGTGTCCACCACCGCGATCGCATCGCCTCGGATATCGATGGGCGTACCGGAGAGCCGGAGGTGGTGGGCGCGTTCGACAACGGTGACGTGGTGGCCGCGGGTGCCGAATTCGAGTGCACACGCCAGCCCCGCGATACCCGCGCCCGACACGAGAATTTCCATGGAACCGCCCGAGTTTCTCCCTAAAGCGACTATCTGTCGCTTTAATGGCACGGTACACCATTGGTTTGCACCGCGACGCCGGACGTGACGACAATCGGCACCGGGGCAGAACACAGGAGGCAAGCGGGGCCATGGCCGAGGACCAGTCCGCCACCCGACGTCCAGGTGGTCGCACTGCGCGGGTCCGATCCCAGATCCTGGCTGCGACAGCCGAACTCGTCGCACGCGACGGTATCGCTGGATTCCGTTACGAGGAGGTCGCCGGACGTGCCGGCGTCCACAAGGCCAGCGTCTACCGCAACTGGCCCGACCGCGAAGAATTGGTGGTCGAAGCCCTGCTTACCTACGCCCGTGACCTCGCGTCCGTCGCCGACACCGGCGACATCCAGTCGGATCTGGTCGACTTTCTGGTCGCCCTCGCCGACGGCTTGCAGACACCTTTCGGGCAGACACTCGAACGAGCCCTTCAAGCGGCCGATCAGCCCTCGGCCGTCCAGGCGCTGAGCAAGGTGCTGGACCAGCGGGTGGCCGCCATGCAGCAACGGGTGGATGCGGCCGTCGACCGAGGTGAGCTCCCGCCCGTCGACAGCGCCTTTCTCGGCGAAATGATCTCCGGGCCAGTACATCTGATCGTCAATCGCGGAGTCCGCGCCTTCACCCGTGCCGATGCGGAGCGTATCGTCACCGTGGTGCTCGCCGGGCTTCGGGCCACCGCATCAAAGGGCTGAGCGCGCTGGGTCAGCCGGACGATTCCCGGGCCGGCGCGACGGCCAGTGCCACGGCACCCACCGCAGCAGAAATGACGAAGGCGGCGGCGTCGGAGGTGGCGCCGGCGAAGAACCCGACCGCCGGGGCGCCGAGGGCCTGCCCGACAGCAATCGCAAGGAATGCCATCCCCACCCCGAATGCCGTGCTGTCGGGATAGACACGGACCGCCCACAGCAGTACCAGACCGGTGAGGGCGATGTAGGCCGACCCGAATGTCGCGGCCGCGGCCACCACAGCAATGCCATTGGTGGCGAACGCTGCGTACGCCAGAGTCGCACCGACCATCATGGTGAGGGCGATGCGCCAGGCGACAGTGAGGCCGACCCGCCGGGCGACATCACCGCTGAAGGCACCCGCGATCCCGGCAGCGCCGAGCACCGCCCACGCCAGGACGGACAACGTGGACCCCAGGCCGGCGGTCATCTCACGTCCGAATGTCCAGACGGCCACACTCCCGATACCGACCAGCACCGAAGCTGCGACCAAACCCAGCGCACCGGGTCGCCAACCGGGGCGCGGCGCTGCGCGCTCGGTGCTGTCTGCCGATGGCGGGATCGCCCGAAACACAAGCATCGTCACGGCGGCCGAGATCACAGCCATGACGGCCCAGGCCAAACGCCAGTGGCCGAACAACAACAACGCAATCGGCGCGGAGAGGATGACCCCCACTCCGGTGCCGGCATTGACCACGGTCTGAGTTCGATCCCTGCGGCTCGAGTCGACCCAGCGGTTCACCGCGGCCGCAAGCGGCGGTGACGCAAGGCCCGTGCTGCTCCCGGCGACCACCACACCGACGAAGAGCACAAAGGTGGAGGGCGCCGTCGCGACGACGGAAAGCCCGCACGTGGCAACGACTCCCGCTGTCACCGCGGTATACCTCGCCCCTTTCCGTCTGGTGAGGACGGTGCTCACCACAATGGCGATGCAGTACCCGATGTAACTGCCGGATCCGATCGCCCCGACCAGTGCCGGCGTCAATGCGAACTCGTCGATCAACGTCGGCGTGAACAACCCGTAGGCGAACCGGGCGAATCCGTAGCAGCACGCGATCAGCATCGTTCCCGCTGACACGAGTGTGTTGTACGAGTGCCGCATTTGCCTCCGATGGCATCGATGCCGCGGCGCGCGTCCAGGCCGCCGCCGCGGCGACAGCGAATGGACCTCGAGTATGGCTGCCGCCGACTACGCCGTGCGCGCGGCCCGACGCGGCGTCATGGCCGACCGAGAGTCCGCGCGCTGTTTCCTTCGACAGTTGCCAAGGCACGTGGGTACGCAATAGTTTTTGACCAATCGTTCTTGAATGACTATTCTCAAACCATGGGCCGCCCACGTCAGTTCGATGAGACGAGCGCCCTGAACGCCGCAGCGGCGGCGTTTCGCCAGCGCGGATACGCCGCTACGTCCATCGATCACCTTGTCGAGGCAACTGGTGTGCATCGAGGCAGCCTCTACGGGGCATTCGGGAGTAAACACGGCCTGTTCCTGCGCGTTCTGGAAGCCGTCGCGCCCCCGAGTACGGATCCGGCCGATCGGCTCGACGTCGTCCTGATCGCACTGCTCGAACTCGCCCCCGACGACCCGCGTGTTCGTGAACGGGTGGTGGCGCTCCTCGAGGAAGCCGGCGTCACCGAAGAACAACTGGGCCGCCGATTACTGGTCCGCGCAGGAATACGCAACGATAGGAGATCGGTATGAGCATCAACCGAGTAACCGTCACCGGAGAGCATCTCGTGATCGAGCCGGTGGGACTGAACAAGCTCTGGTCTTTCACGCGCCGCGTGCAGGTCCCGCTCCACAACGTGCGGGGAGCAACCCACGATCCGGGCATGAGGGATGAGCCCAAAGGGTGGCGCGGGCCCGGTCTAGGGCTTCCCGGCAAACTGTCGGGCACCTTCCATGCGGATGGAAAGAGGCAATTCTGGAACATCTCGGGCTACGACCGCGCAATCGTGATCACGCTGAACGCCGCAGAACGCTCGATCGCCTCGTGATCACCGTCGAGGATCCGCATGAGGTGGTCCGAGTGATCAACAACGCCGTCGGCGCAGGCTGATCAGACCCGAGAATCAGAAGGGTGGCCAGTGCCGAAGTGCGCCGTCGGCCACAGCCTGTAATTCCTTACGGCTCACGCCCCCTGCCGCCTGAACGGCGATGCCGTTTCCGACGGTCAGCAGATATCGGGCCAACAACCCGGGATCTGTGCCCTGTGCCAGGTCGCCGTTTTACCCGAACCGGATTGTCCGACGAGCGCCACGGTCTTGCCGGCGGCGACGGACAACGTCGCGTCGAGCACCACCGTGCTGATCTCGCGGGCGCGACGATGTCTGGAGCCGACGCCCAAGGCGTCGGTGCTCAACAAGACTTGTGCCCCATCAGGAGGCTTTACAGAAACCAATCAGCCGACCCTCCTGCGGACGAACTGACTGATCCGGGTGATCGCCAGCACCGAGAAGACGATTGCTGCCGCCGTACAGATCAACAGTCCGGGGGTTCTTCGCCACGGTGCCGATGCCCCACATCGCTGACGCGGTCACCGAAACTGTCCGCGCACTGGACACCTTGAGGGCCGACGGCGTGGTGTTGCTTGCCAACAACAACGGCGTGTATATCGGCCAAGATGGCCAAGACGATCTGTGGGCCGCT
Organism: Mycobacterium sp. Soil_C_30; assembly: GCF_057656995.1. Lineage (NCBI taxonomy): Bacteria > Bacillati > Actinomycetota > Actinomycetes > Mycobacteriales > Mycobacteriaceae > Mycobacterium > Mycobacterium sp. Soil_C_30. The sequence goes on from NZ_JBDGJH010000019.1 coordinate 33,160, forward strand.
CTGGACGCGCGGGCGGCGGTGGTGTTCATCCACCCGGCCGACCTACCCGGACCGGAGGTCCCCGGCGTCTTGCCGTTCGCGGCCGACTTCCTGCTGGACACCACGCGTGCGGCGTACCTGCTGGTGCGCAACGGTATTCGACGTAAGTACCCGAACATCAGCTTCATCCTGAGTCACGCCGGCGGATTCGTGCCCTACGCCAGCCACCGCATGGCCGTGGCGATCCTGGGCGACACCGGACGCAACCCGGCCGACAGCCTCGACGATTTCGCCAGCTTCTATTTCGACACCGCTCTGTCCTCGAGCCCGGCGGCGCTGCCGACGCTGCTGGCCTTCGCCAAACCTGGCCACATCACCTTCGGCTCCGATTGGCCTTTCGCCCTTCTGGCTGCCTCGAAACTCTTCGCCGCCGGCCTCGAGGATTACCGAATGGACGAAACCACCAGAGCAGCAATCGAACACAACACCGCGCTGCGCCTCTTCCCACGGTTGGGGTCAGCGCCGGCATCACCGGAACGCGGTGTGGTGGATGCATTTCGTCATGCGGTGAGCCGCACGGCAATGCGCGGTCTCGCGAAATTGATTGCCTCGCAATGAGACACCCGACCGAACGGGGAGCCCCGCTACCTCGCGTCTGCGGGCGCCAGAGCTGCGGGCGGGTCGAATGTCATCGACACCGATGTTCCTGAAGGCCCGGTATCCAAGTGAAAGCGGGCGCTCATGACGCGCATCAGGTGCAGTCCACGTCCGCGGAACCGGCTTGGAGTTTTCGAGGCCTTCCAACGGCCTGAGTCATCGACATCGATGCGAATGGCGCCGGTGTCCATCTGCGCCGAAACCCGCACCAGACCCTCGCCACGGTTGCTGTAGCCGTGCTCCATGCTGTTGGCGCAGGCCTCTACAACAGCCAAGATGACGTCCGCGGCGAGTTCGGCGGACACACCGGCGCCGTCCAACCAGCGTGCCAGTACGCGGCGCACAGCGCCTAAACGGCGTGGCTCAGCACTGAACTCCAGATGTAACGGTACCGCCGGTCGGCGAGTGCTTGGAGTGGGCGCGATGTCGTGCTGCCCCGAAGCTGACGACGACTGGTCGAATGAGCCCGGGGCGGCATCGAGGCACTGTGCTGCATCCTCGAGGGAAACGAAACGCGCGGCCGTCCTCAACGGGAATTCGCAAGATTGAGTGTGGACACGGCACGCACAACAGGGAAGAGCACATGGTGTCTATAGCCAGTCTCACTTGGAGTATGCAGCCCGGCGGGTCACAGTTCCCCACCATCGCGAGCCCTGGAGCACGCCGTTACCCCACTGTTCGTCACCGACCGGGTCGTTGCGGGACAGCGAGGTGGCTCAGACCTTGATCGCCTCTAACGCCACTGCCAACGTCGGATGTAAGTCCAGCACCTCATCGAGGCCGATCAATGACATGGGCCGCCGGGTCACATGCCCGTCGGCGACGACCGCGAACCGCACCTCGGATGCCGTGGATTGCTGGAACGCGACGAGCACTCCCATCCCATGTGAGGCCAGGAACGTCACCTCGGTCAGATCGATCACCACCGCCAGGGGTCCCCTGGCCAACGCTGAGGTGATCTCGCGTTCCAGGTCCGGCGCCGACAGCATGTCAACTTCACCCATGCAGTGAATTACTACGGTCGTGTCGCGCCAGTGTTGATTGAATACGCCGTTGGGCGCAGTTGGAGCATTGGTAATGGACTGCGTCATGAAGCTTCCTCGCTATGTGAGGTCAGGTGACGCGCGGTGTCTGGCAGGCTGAAGCTGAACCGGGCAAGCAAAGCGCTTTATAGAGTCACTGTACTCGACAATCTCCGATCTGGAGTCATCAGCTGCGGTCACCTCGGGAGTGCAGTTCTCGCGGGTAGGCAGAACCGCGCTGGCGCCGAACGGCGGCACCGGCCTTACTCGAGCCCCGCTGATCCGCGCCGAAATCGTGTGGATCACGGGCCGTTCATCGAAGAAAGCACTCCCCTCACCTGGTTGACCGGCGCCACCGCTGACGTCGACGCGGCGCGAGCCCACAACAGGTCGCCGCACACCACGACGGAGGTGCGAAACCTCCTGCCATGGAGCGCAATTCCGTAAATGGTGGCACACCGCCTCGGCCTGAGATCAGCGGATCACGCGGTATCGCAGGTGAACAACGCCGGGCGCCTCCAGCACCCGAACGAGGTCGAGCTTCGGTACGCCGCGCTCGAGGCCGTCGAACAGGCGCTCACCCGAGCCCAAGATGTCGGAGTTGACCTGTAGGTCGATCTCGTCGACGATCCCTGCCACAAGTGCTTGCCGGGCACACGAAGCTCCACCTGCAATGGAGATGTCGCCGCCGTCTGCAATCGCCGTGGCCTGCCGGTAGGCGGATTCGATTCCGTCGGTGACGAAGAAGAAGGTGGTCCCGCCCTTCAGCTCGATCGGGGCGTGTTCGTAGTGGGTCAGCACAAACACCGGGCAGTGGTACGGCGGCTCATCGCCCCACCATCCTTGCCACCCCGAATCGCCCCACTCACCCCGAATGGGCCCGAACATGTTGCGGCCCATGATCGTTGCTTTCATACCGTCTAGCATTTCGGAGGCGACCTGCCGATTGACAGGGTGGTCCTTGGCGGGTCCGATATGCCATTCGTGCAGTGCTTCTCCGCCGACCCCCAGCGGGTTCTCGCTGCTCTGATGAGGTCCAGCGACGTATCCGTCCGCTGAGACGGACATCGAGAGATTCGTTTTGCTCATATCGCCTCCGTTTCGTCGGGTGCCGATCAGCCCGTCGTCACTCTTACAGACTCGGATGCACCCCCGGATTCATCGCGCACCCGGCGGGAGACCCCTCGGGGCGCCGTCGCGCTGGGTGCACCGTGTTCACAACGATTCGACAAGGCTCGCGTGTGGCGTTGCGATGAGTTCTGACCTCCGGTGCAGTCTGATCTGCATGGGCAAACTCATCTATGGCTTCAACGTGTCGGTGGACGGGTACATCGCCGATGCGCAAGGCAACATCGACTGGTCCGATCCGAGCGAAGAACTACACCAGTACTGGAACGATTTCGAGAGGGAAACCGCCCTGTCGTTCTACGGGCGTCGGCTCTACGAACTGATGTCCGCCTATTGGCCGACTGCTGACAAGGCCCCAGACGCCACCCCGCTGATCGTCGACTTTGCGCACATCTGGCGCGACATGCCCAAGGTCGTGTTCTCGCGCACCCTGGAGTCCGTCGACTGGAACTCCCGCCTGGAACGCGGCGACCCGGTTGAGGTGGTGAGGAAGCTGAAAGCCGAAACCGACGGCACGCTGGAGGTGGCCGGCGCGACGCTGGCCGCGCCGATCGTGCGGGCCGGGCTGGTGGATGAGTACCGGATCGTGGTCGCGCCCACCGCCCTGGGCGGCGGCACCCCGTTCTTCCCGACCCTGCCGTCATGGATCTCGCTGCGACTGCTGGAGAACCGCACCTTCCCGGGTGGCACGGTCCTGCTGCGCTACGCGGCTGAACACGACTGATCGGACGCACAGCCAGATGATGTGCCGATGACTATGACGACTCCGACCTGTGAGTTTTGGGGTTCGTTCAGCGTTCACACGCCGGACCGTAGGGTGACGTGAGGGCTGCGGCCGTGGGTACGGCGGTAGAGGCCGGCGAAGCGGCCGGTGTGCGCGAAACCCCATTTTGCGGCGATCACCGCGACGGTCGTGCGGGTGGGGTCGGAGGCCAGCAGCTCGTGATGGGCGTGGTTCAGGCGTACGCGGCGCAGATACTCCATCGGCGTGCAGTCCAAGTGCCTACGGAACATGTATTGCACAGAACGGGGGCTCATGTACACGGCACCGGCGATGTCGTCGATGGTGATATCCCGGTGCGCGTTCTCGTCGATGAACGCGGTGGCGCGGCGCAGCAGAGTGGGTGTGCTGTCGCGGCGCTTCTCAATGTTGGGCTCCGCCAACAGGGTGTTGGGGAAGGCGCCCAACGCCGAGGCCGCCAACAATGTGGCGGCGTTCGAGGACACGAGGTCTGACGCGCGCGCGATGTCATTGCTCGCCACCTCGACTCTCAGATATTCGATGACATCGTTGAGTTGTTTGCCGGCGCGCCCGGAAATGGGCCGCTGTCCGGTCAACTCGACGGCTGTCTCCCGGTTGCCCGGGCGGTCACTCACGCGGTCGAAGAGGGCAGGATCGAACATGGTGATGTCGTAGCGGGCATTCACCCGGCCGGAATACGCCACTTCTGGCGGCGTAAGCACGGCGATGTCGCCGGGGCCGAGGACATCGAGGCCCGCGCCGCTCGGTGTTATCGAGCCCGAATGCACGCGCACCAGGCAGACGCGCTGCAGCGGGTCGGCGCTGTAGGACATCTCGAAGCCCAGGGCGATGTTGTCGAAGGTCACTGATCCCAGCGACCGCCCAGACAGACGTGCGCGAGAAACCCGTCGATCACTGCGTATCCGCATTCGCGTGTACGAGCACGCCAGAAATTCTTCGGTCTCGGCCAGGTCGGTGCTGTCGAACTCGAAGTCCTGCATCGCTTGTCCCCTTACACCTCAGAGCCAGGGGTACCCTCCAGAGCTCGAGTCAGCACACCGGCCCTGTAGGAGGTAAGGCCGGCGCCCATCAGGCGGCGGCCAAGGGTCCGGCGCCTCCGAGGTGGTAGTCCATACCGCTACCATTGATCGCCGGCGATGATCCGCGCGGCCACATCGCTGATGGTCCGATCGGGGTCTTTCGGGCACATCGCGCGTAGGATTGCGAAGGCGGTGTCCGCGTCGACGCGGTGGCGTTCCATCAGGATTCCGGTGGCCTGGCCGATGGCCTCGCGGCTTGCCAGAGCGTCCCGAAGTCGGCGTTCACGCTGGGATGCACTGACCGCCAGACTGACGCACGCAGCGAAGATGAGGCTGTCTTCGAGAGAGTCATCGTCGAATGCATACGCCGAGTTGGCGTAGAAGTTCAGCACACCGATGGTGGTCGTGTCCTCGAACAGTTGCAACGTCAACACCGTACGCACCGGCGTGCGCGCCAGCACAGCCGCTCGGTACTCCGGCCATCGCATATCCAGCTCGAGATCATCGATCACCACGGGATGGTCTGACGTAGCCAAGAGCCAGGGCCCCTGTCGACTGTTGCGTGCGATGTCGTCGATGGTCCGCACTGACGCATCGGTGACACACAGGGAGATCATCTCGGATCCGCGAAAGACGACGACGCCCGCTGACGTGGCCCCAGGCACTGATTCCGGTGCGCAGGACAGAATGTCAGAGATCCCGCCCCAATCGGTGATCCCACGGTCCTGTACTTCGCCGATTTCGCGTAACGCAGCGTGGAGGGACCTACGCTCAGACCCCCACTCTCGTGGGCCGTCCGCGAGCGGAGAAGATTCTTCGCCGTACATGGGGCCTCGCAACTGCATCTCCTTCACCCGCTGGGCGGAGCATGCCAAGTTGACAGGAAGTCCGCAACAAAACCCGAGCATGTTTGCGCTGAATGGACGACCTGGTGCGGAACCTGGCGCCTACCGCAGGACAGCCCACTGTGCGACTACCGGTTTGCCAGCAGTGAGGGCTACTGGTTCAAGGTGCGGTGCGGTGTCGTGCCGTACGCCTGCCGGTAGTAGCGGGCGAAACGGCTCTGGTGTGCGAACCCCCACCGGGCAGCGATTTCGGCGACAGAATCCAGCGCGGGGTTGGCGCGTTGAAGGTCGCGGTGGGCAAGGTCCAATCTGACTCGCCGTAGGTACTGCATGGGGGTGCAGTCCAGGTGCCGCCGAAACAGGTACTGAACACCGCGAGGGGTCATGTGCACGTAGCCGGCAATATCAGCCAGAGAAAGCGGCAGATGGGCATTGTCGTCGATGAAGGACACGGCGCGTTGCAGGGCGGCGGTAGAGGCATCGTGACGATCGGAATGGGTGGGTTGGCTTTGCGCGGTGTTCGGGAAGGCGGACAGGACCAAGCTGGCCAACATTTGAGCTCCGGTATCGGCGATCAAGGCAGAACCGCCGACTGCCGTGTCGGTCAGTGCGTACCTGTGCAGATAATCGACGAAGGCGCTCAGCCGGGCACCGCCCTCCTTACGTGGACGGTGGTCCAACAGGCTCACCGAGCGTGTCGCGGGCCCGTCCGCGGGCGCGGCGATGCGGTTGAGCTGTGCGATGTCGAACATCACGACGTCGTAGTGGGTGCGGTGCAGTTGACCGGCGTACGACTGATCCGGGGGCGCCAGCAACGCGATGTCGCCGGGCATGAAGACGTCCTCCACCCCGCCGAAACGGTTCACGAGATTGCCGGAGCGAATCCGACACACGCAGATCTGGCCCAACGGCTCAACGTCGAAATCCATGGTGAAGTCGAAATCGAGTACGTCGAGGTTCGTTGTCCCCAACCAGCGACGTGTGATCCGGGTGCGCGGGTTCGGCTCCCGCCCGCCGATTCGGAGTCGCGTGTAAGCATCGACAAGAAACTCCTCAGTTTCGCCCAGATCAGTACTGTCGAAAGTGAAGTCATCCACGCTGAGCACCTCCCAGGCCGCCCCGCCCGCCTTAAAGCTTTCTCCTTCTTGCGAACTCGGCCAACCGCCGGCGAACAAGTCCCAGTAGTTCGACAGCTTAACCGCCGGCTGGCAGAGAAGTTGAATTGAATGTGTTGCGCGGCAGTCACGCCGGTGTGAAACGTTCCACTCGGGAGTCCGAGAGGCGCCGCCCTAGAACACGAGCGCGCGAGGAACGGGAGTGGCGCCGAGCGCTTCCAGATATCGCCAGCACTGACGAACGGGACTCGTGTCACGGGCGCTTGCGGCAATTTCGCGGTTGCGATCACCCAGCGCTGGCCGTTCTCGGTCGGTCGTAGCTGGAAAGGCTCGCGGCGTCCTGATCAGCGCCGTAGGGCATTCAGATTCTCGGCGGTGTCGTGGGCACTGTGGTGCGCAGTTCGGCAGCGGAGGGCAGGTCCACTCGTGTGGCGCGCAACACTGAGCACTTGCGCCTCGAGGCGCACCCCTGTTGACGTGCGCGGTAGTAACGCGGGTAACACACTGCGTCACAAGGCATTTACGTGTACTGGCAGAAACGGACGGCGTATTCGGCTCGGAGCTGGCAAAAAACCACGGTCAGCCGGCCCATCGTGAACAAGATCACTACCATGTGACCCGATCCCGAACCGGCAAGATGAGGCGCTGAGCTGGGCATTTCCCTGCTCAGTCGGCGGTTCGCGGCCTGTCGGCACCGGCCCGACCAACCGCGCGCGGCCTACGCCGATCGAGATCCCCGAGGATGTCGGACCCACGGTCTACCATTCCTGCGGCACACCCGGCATTCAGTGAAAGGACGAGCAGTGAGTTACACCGCCGCCGACATCACCGAGCTCGACGATGTCCAGCACACACGCCTGCGGCCGGCGGTGAACCTCGGTCTGGACGTTCTGAACACCGCGCTGCGCGAGCTGGTGGACAACGCCATCGAAGAGGTCGCCGATCCCAACCACGGCGGAGCATGCGTCACCATCACCTTGCACGCCGATGGATCGGTCAGCGTCGCCGACGACGGCCGCGGCCTGCCCGTGGACTCCGACCCGGTGAACGGGAAGAACGGCATCGTCAAGACCCTGGGGACCGCGCGCGCGGGTGGCAAGTTCTCCGCACACGTCGACGCAACCAGCACCGGCGCCGGCCTGAACGGAATCGGCGCCGCGGCGGCGGTGTTCATCTCCGCCCGCACCGATGTGACCGTACGCCGCGCCGGGAAGACCTACCTGCAGAGTTTCGGCGGCGGCTACCCCGGGGTGTTCGAGGGTAAGGACTTCGACCCGAACGCGCCGTTCACCCGGGCCGACACGCAGAAGCTGCGTGGCTCCGCAAACCGCAAACCGGACGCGCACGGCACCACGGTGCGCATCCTGTTCGACCCGACCGTCGTTCCGGATTCCAGCGTGGACATCAACGAGGTGCTGCTGCGGGCACACGCCGCTGCGCGAATGTCGCCCGGGGTACACCTGGTCGTTGTCGACGAAGGATGGCCGGGTGAGGACGTCCGGCCCGAGTTGGTCGAGCCGTTCAGTGGTCCGTGGGGCACCGACACCCTGTTGGACCTGATGTGCACCGCCGCCGGTACTCCGGTACCCGGCGTGCGAGCCGTGGTGGAGGGCCGCGGCGAGTACACCACCGGCCGCGGCCCCACTCCGTTCCGTTGGTCGTTGACCGCCGGACCCGCCGAACCGGCCACCGTCGCGGCGTTCTGCAACACCGTGCGCACCCCCGGCGGCGGGTCCCACCTGACCGCCGCGGTCAAAGGGCTGTCCGAAGCACTGGCAGATCGCGCGTCGCGCATCCGCGACCTGGGCCTGGCCAAAGGCGAGGACGGCCCGGAGGCCCAGGACTTCGCCGCGGTGACCGCGCTGGCGGTGGACACCCGCGCACCCGATGTTGCATGGGACTCGCAGGCCAAGACCGCGGTGTCGTCGCGATCACTGAACGTGGCGATGGCTCCGGATGTGGCACGCAGCGTCACCATCTGGGCGGCGAACCCCGGCAACGGCGACACGGTGTCGCTGTGGACCAAGCTGGCGCTGGAAGCCGCCCGGGCGCGGCGCAGCGCCGAAGGCGCCAAGGCCCGGTCGCGGGCGGCGTCGAAAGCCAAGGGTCTGGGGACCAACCTGTCGCTGCCGCCGAAACTGTTGCCCAGCCGGGAGACCGGACGCGGCTCGGGAGCCGAATTGTTCCTGTGTGAGGGCGATTCGGCGTTGGGCACCATCAAGGCCGCGCGCGACGCCACGTTCCAGGCGGCCTTCCCGCTGAAAGGCAAGCCGCCCAACGTCTACGGCTTCACCCTGAACAAGGCGCGGGTCAAAGACGAGTTCGATTCGATCGAGCGCATTCTGGGCTGCGGGGTTCGTGATAGCTGCGACCCCGAATTGTGCCGTTACGACCGGATCTTGTTCGCCTCCGACGCCGATCCCGATGGCGGCAACATCAACTCGAGCCTGATCTCGATGTTCCTGGACTTCTACCGGCCATTGGTCGAGGCCGGGATGGTGTACGTGACGTTACCGCCGCTGTTCGTGGTCAAGGACGGCCAGTCGCGGATCTACTGCCAGGACGAGTCCGAACGCGACGCCGCCGTGGCACAGATGAAGGCCACCTCCAAACGCAAGGTCGAGGTTCAACGCAACAAGGGTCTCGGCGAGATGGATGCCGACGACTTCTGGAACACCGTGCTGGATCCTCAGCGGCGCACCGTGATTCGGGTGAACCTCGATGACGGTGATTCGAAGCTGCACCACACGTTGTTCGGCGGGCCGCCGGAGGGCCGGCGCACGTGGATGGCCGATGTCGCCTCCCGCGTCGACACTGCATCTCTCGACCTCGACTAGGAAGAACTATTGTGACCGCCACGCTGGATATTCCTGAGCAGAATCCGGATCTGGTGCTCGACCAGAGCGCCGACGACTACTGGAACCGCTACCAGCTGACCTTTGCGCTCTACAGTGTCAGCGACCGCGCCATCCCGTCGGCGTTCGATGGGCTCAAGCCGGGTCAGCGCCGCCTGCTGTACCAGATGTACGACTCCAGATTGCTGCCGGGAAACAAGCCGCAGAAGTCCTCGAAGGTCTGCTCGGCCGTGACGGGCAACCTGCACCCACACGGCGGCGCTTCCATGTACGGGGCCGCGGCGCTGATGGCCGCGGAGTTCCAGCGCGTGAAAGTGATTGACGGACAAGGTGCTTTTCCCCGTATCCAGGGTGACATTCCCGCCGCCGACCGCTACACCGAGATGCGATTGTCGGCACCCGGTGCGGCCCTGACCGCCGAACTGGCCGACCACGCCGTGCCGATGGTCTCGACGTTCGACGGTGAGTGGATAGAGCCGACGGTGCTGCCGGCCCAGTGGCCGGTGCTGCTCTGTAACGGTGCCGTCGGCATCGCCGAAGGCTGGGCCACCAAGGTACCGGCACACAATCCGCGTGAAGTCATGGCCGCCTGCCGGGCGCTGCTGAAAACCCCGAACATGACCGACGACAGGCTGGTGAAGCTCATTCCCGGCCCCGACTGGGGCTGCGGCGCCACCGTGGTCGGCACCGCCGGGCTGCGGGAATACATCACCACCGGCCGGGGCGCATTCACGGTGCGCGGCACGGTCTCCGTCGACGGAAAGAACTGCATCATCACCGAGTTGCCGCCCGGTGTCGCGAGCAACACTGTGCAAGACAGGATTCGGGCCCTGGTCGAGTCCGGCGAGATGTCCGGGGTGGCGGACATGTCGGACCTGACCGACCGCCGCAACGGGTTGCGCATCGTCGTCACCGCCAAACGCGGGCACAGCGCCGAGCAGATTCGCGAGCAACTGCTGGCCCTGACGCCGCTGGAGTCGACGTTCGCCGCCAGCCTGGTCGCACTCGACGAGAACCGGGTGCCCCGCTGGTGGTCGGTACGCGAACTGATCGCCGCATTCCTGTCGCTGCGCGATTCGGTGGTGCTGCACCGCAGTCAGTACCGGCTGGAGAAGGTGACCGCGCGCCGCCATCTGGTGGCCGGCCTGATGACCATCCACCTCGACATCGATACCGCCGTCGCGATCATCCGCAACTCCGAGACCGTTGACGAGGCACGCCAGGGCTTGCAGGATCACTTCGCCATCGATGCCGAACAGGCCGATTATGTTCTCGGACTCCAGCTTCGACGCCTCACGAAGCTCGACGTTATCGAACTGCAGGCCGAAGCAGAGAAGCTGGACGCCGAGTTCGCCGAGCTCACCGAGCTGGTGGGCAACCCCGACGCGCGCCGGGTGGTAATCGACAAAGAGCTGGTGGAGACCACGAAACTGTTCAAAGGCCCCGAGTTCGACCGTCGCACCGTGCTGGACTTCGACGCCACCCCCGTGACGTCCGGCGCTGACGACGACGGACCTCGTGAGCGGAAGGTCAACGCCGCCTGGCGCTTGGATGACCGCGGCGTGTTCTCCGACAGCCACGGCGACCTGCTCACGTCAGGTCTGGGCTGGGCGGTGTGGACCGATGGTCGGATCAAGTTCACCACCGGCAACGGGCTGCCGTACAAGATCCGCGACATCCCGGTGGCGCCGGATATCACCGGGCTGGTGCGCTCGGGTGTGCTGACGCCCGGCTCACACCTGGCGCTGGTGACCCGGCGCGGGAAGGTGCTCCGCATCGACCCCGCGGCGGTGAACCCGCAGGGCGCAGCCGGCAACGGTGTGGCCGGAGTGAAGCTGGCAGGCGACGGCGACGAGGTCATTGCCGCACTGCCGCTCACATGTGAGAACGGCGAGGCCATCCTGTCGATATCCGAAAAGGGCTGGAAGGTCACCGAAGTCGCCGATATCCCGGTGAAAGGCCGCGGTGGCGCCGGGGTCGGGTTCCACCCGTTCGTCAACGGCGAGGACGCACTGGTGGCGGCAACGGTGTCGGCCACCGGCTTTGTGCGGGGCAAGAAAGCGGTGCGGGCCGAGAATCGCGCGAAGGCGTCGATCAAGGGTTCCGGCGTCGATGTGACACCCGCTCCGTAGAGCGTCCGCCTTCCGTTCAGGTGAAGAGACTCAGCCCGCCGACTCGTCGGCAGGGATACCGTGTGCATCGGTGCAGCGACGGAGGGACGGGAGCACGATGAGCCGAGTGGGGCAAGCGCCGGACGCCGTCGCACAGACCGTCCTCGATGATCTGCGGCACAGATTGTTGTCTTACCGACGTGTGGAATTGCCCGCGGGATTCGGGTGGGAACGCGGAGTGGATGGCGACTACCTCGTGAGTCTGATCGAATACTGGGCCGCCTCGTACGACTGGCGACGACATGAGGATCGGGTCCGGGCTCTGCCCTGGGTACTCACAGCAGACGGAAGCCAGACCCCGATCCGGGCGATCCATCAACGAGCACACCACGACGACAGCGCCGCGGTCCTGCTCCTGCACGGCTGGCCCGACTCGATCCTGCGGTTTCAGAAAGTGCTGCCTCTCCTCGCGGACCTGCATCTCGTCGTACCGGCGCTGCCGGGATTCCCGTTCGCTGCGCCCACCGCTCGTCGCGGACTGTCTGCCGCTGACGCCGCAGATGCAGTCGCAAAAGCCATGGCGGAACTGGGATATGACCGCTACGTCGTGTCGGCAGGGGACGTGGGTTGCGATGTCGCCGAAGTGATCGCAGACCGCTACGGCCGCCATGTCGCCGCCCTCCACCTCACCGACGTCTCGCAATACCGATACCTGGTGGACCCGCCGACGGACACCACCGACTCCGAGCGCGCCTACATGGAACACGGTCACCGCTGGCAGGACGCTGAAGGGGGCTACATGCACCTGCAGCGAACCAAACCACACACCGTGGCCGTCGCACTCGGCGACTCCCCGGCCGGACTCGCCGCCTGGATTCTCGAAAAGCTTCGTTCCTGGACCGATTGCAACGGTGACGTGGAAACCGTGTTCACCCGTGACGAGTTGCTCACCTGGATCACTGCGTACTGGGTCAGCGGAGCGATCGGAACGTCCTTCACGCCCTACGTCGAAGGCGGAGCACATCCCGGGCAGCGCCTCGAGATCCCCACCGCTTTCACCATCTTCCCGAAAGACCTCGTCAACGCGCCGCAGGTATTCGCGGAACGCTTCTTCACCGTACGTTCGTGGGTCGAAGCACCCCGGGGCGGACACTTTGCGGCATGGGAGTGCCCTGCCGACTACGCCGCCGGCGTTCGAACCGCAGTGGAACTGTCCGCGTGATCGATGTGCTCTCAAATGTGGGCTTCAATCACGTTGCCCCACAGTACAAGTGGTTTATCACCCACCTTCAGCGCCGTTGAGCTTGCACCGCCAGAGCGCCGTCGCTGCCACAAATGTGGTGGCGGATACGCCTGACAAGCATGCGGTTGCGGCGAGTGGGTACATACCCACCCATGACCAACACGCAGCCGCCAGCGAACACGGACAACCAGCGAGAATCGGAATCGCCCGCGGCGGGACAGCCGGACACCGTTGTCATCTTCGCTCCCCTGCCGGTCCTGACCGTCACCGTGGAGAACCGTTCCGGCGAGGCCGACATCCATGTCCACGCCGGGGGCCAAGGTGTGTGGCAGTCACGTATGGTGTCCTCCCTCGGCGTGCCGGCCGTGCTGTGCGCCGCGCTCGGAGGGGAGACCGGGTCGGTGCTCGGCCACCTACTGCCCGCGACCGATGTGACCGTCCGAAGCGTCCCGGTCAGCTCCCGCAACGGGGCCTACGTGCACGACCGTCGCACGGGCAGCCGGGAGATCATTGCCGAGAGCCCAGGCAGCCCGCTGGACCGCCACGAACTGGACTCGCTCTACGAACTCACCCTCACCGAAGGCCTCACCCACGGTCGTGTCCTGCTGTCCGGGCCGCAGGACGACCGGGTGGTGCCCGCCGACCTGTACCGGCGCCTGGCCACCGACCTCGGTGCCAACGGGTGCAAAGTCGCCGCTGACCTCGCCGGCGAACGACTCGAGGCGGTGCTCGCGGGCAAGCCGGATCTGATCAAGGTCAGCCACGAGGAACTCCTCGACGACGGCCGGGCGAAATCCGAGGAACCCGAAGACCTCGTTGAGGCCATGCGCTCTCTGCGCGACGAGGGCGCGGGCACCATCGTCGTGTCACGGTCCGGGGCGGCACCCGCGTTGGCCCTGCTCGATGGCCAAGACTCCGACGGTGCCGTCGTGGAGATCGTGATGCCGAAGTTGGAACCCGCCGACCCAGCCGGCGCCGGGGACTCCATGACGGCGGGGATGGTCGCCGCGCTGGCGAGCGGTCGCCCACTACGCCAGGCGTTGCGGATCGGTGCGGCTTGCGGAGCGCTCAACGTCGTACGCCACGGCCTGGGCACCGGCGGCGCCCAAGCCGTGGAGACCCTCGCCGAACGAGTCGAGCTGCGCCCGTGGAAATAGCGGACTCGGGTGTGAAGCCGACGGCCGAGGAGATGGAGGAAAACAGGTGCCACGTGCATTGGTGACCAACGACGACGGGATCGACTCGCCCGGCCTGCACGCTTTGGCCGCCGCCGCACGAGAGGCGGGCCTGGACGTCATCGTTGCCGCACCCGCGGAGCAGGCCAGCGGAGCGAGCGCGGCGCTGAGCGCGGTCCGCCACGAAGGCCGCACGCTGGTCGAGCGTCGAGAGGTGCCCGGCCTGCCCGGCGTCGAGGCGTGGGCGGTGCAAGCGCAGCCCGGACACATCGTCGCCGCGGCGCTCAACGGGTGGTTCGACCCGCGCCCGGACCTCGTCCTGTCCGGGATCAATCACGGCGCGAATGTCGGTCGCGCCGTGTTGCATTCGGGCACCGTCGGCGCAGCGTTGACCGCGAAGATCAGCGACACCCGTGCGCTGGCGGTGTCATTGGATGTAGCGCTGCATCCCACCGGCGAGCGGCATTGGGAGACGGCGGCCGGTCTCGTGGCGCCGGTGTTGGAACTGCTGCTGGATGCACCGGAAACCACCGTCCTATCCCTGAACGTTCCTGACCGCCCGGCAACCGAACTGGGACCGATCCGCCACGCCCGTCTGGCACGGGGCGGGGCGGTGCAGACGCGTGTGGACGAGGTGCGCGAGGGCGACGTGCGGATGGCGGAGGTCGAAATCTCCGATGAACCCGAGCCCGGTACCGACAGCGCGCTGCTGGCTGCCGGGCATCCGACGCTCACGGAGCTCAGGTCCGTCGAGGCGCACGACAGCGGTCTGGTGCACAGCTGGCTCGAGGCGGTAAACGGGCGAGGCATGTCCTGAGGCCGGCGGGGCAAAGTGCTTACAGCCTGAATCCCCCAGTGGCGCAGCAGTATTGCGTTGCGCTGGCGGTAACCCTGTGTTCTTGGTTGTCCCCGGCAAGCGGTATCGCGCAACGGTGATACGTGTCCGAGTTTCGCCGCTGGCTGAGATTCGTCGTCCTTTGCTGTCGATACCCGGCGGCCCACTCAGCGCTGTCGCAGGAGTCCAGGGCGGCGTCAGGGGTTAAGCTCGAATTAACCCCCATGGAGAAATCCGAGATTGTTGTAAAGGCGTGCCGTTCCTAGTGTGATCTGCGTAATGATCAACGAAGGATGTGACATGCCAGAGGACACAGCTGCTCCCCTCAGCCGGGGTCATCGCGATTCATGGTCCGGCGACGTACACCCAGGCCGCCGGCCGTTTTCTGCTGATTCCGGACCAAACTGCGGCACGCGACGACTCAGTTGGCCCACCAGCGCCGCTGCGTTCCCCGGTGATGTCACGTCGATTCCCGGGCAGCACCCCCGGCCAGTGTGGCCGCCGAATCGTCCTTCGCGCCACCTCCCTGGAACTGAGAGAAAGCCATGACCTCTGTCGAAGTACTGCCACTGATCGCGTTGGTGGCCATGTTCGTCATAGCGACGTTCTTCCCCATCAACATCGGCATCCTGGGCTTCATCGGCGCCTTCGGCGTCGGGGCGTTCATGCTCGGCTACGACGACAAGGAAATCCTTGCCGCGTTTCCGAGCTCGATCGTCCTGACGATCATCGGCGTCACCTACTTCTTCGGCATGGCCAAGAAGAACGGAACCATCGACCTGATGGTGAACGCCTGCATCCGGGCCGTCCGGGGCAAGGTCACCATCGTGCCGTGGGTGTTCTTCTTTTCCGCCTCAGTGCTCACCGCGTTGGGAACGTTCAGCCCGGCCGCGGTCGCGCTCATCAGCCCGGCGGCGATGTCCTTCGCCGCCAGGACGAAAATGAGCCCGCTCGTCATGGGCATCATGACCATCAACGGAGCCCACGCCGGGGCGTTTTCCCCCATTTCAGTGTCCGGCGTCCTGGTCCGCGACATCGTTGAATCCAGCGGTCTGACCATCAGCCCGTGGACCCTGTTCTTGTCCAGCTACGGGATCAACCTGCTTCTCTCCGTGCTCACCGTGATCGGTTACGCCGCACTGGCCCGGACCCGCAACCTGGAGTTCAGCGCCACCGGCTCCGCGGCGGCGGCCACCGGCAACCCTGGCGGAACCGGTGCACCCACCGTCCGTCCCGCCGCACCTACCGGCGGCGGCGCGTCCGGGGGGACCGGCACCCAGGTGCTCACCCGCCCTGCACAGACCGATGTCCTCGTCGAGACCCAGGTCCACCCGGTGACATTCGTCCAGAAGCTGACGCTGTTCCTGATCGCCGCGGTCCTCGTCCTGGTCCTGGTGTTCCACCTGCCCATCAGCTTCATCGCCATCGCAGCAGGCGCAATCCTGGCCTTCACCGACTTGTCCAAGCAGAACGAGGCCATCGCAGGAATCAGCTGGTCCACCGTCCTGCTCGTCGCCGGCATGGTCACCTACATCTCGCTCATGCAGGAGATCGGCACCATCGACCACCTGGCGGAAATGGCGATCACCATCGGCGCTCCACTGGTCGTCGCGGTCGTTCTCTGCTACGTGATCGGAGTGACCTCGGCGTTTGCCTCCTCCACCGCGCTGCTGACGGCCGTGATCCCACTGGCACTGCCGCTGCTGCAGACCGGCGCCCTGCCCGTCGTCGGTTTGGTTGCGGCGCTGGCCATCTCAGCCACCGTGGTCGACGTGTCACCCTTCTCGACCAACGGCGCGCTCGTGCTGGCCAACGCCCAGGGCATCGAGCGGCCGCGGTTCTACCGCCAGCTGCTGCTCAACGCGGGCATCGTCGTCGCGGTGGCACCGGCGCTGTGCTGGCTGCTGCTGGTCGTAGCGCCCGGCTTCCTCTGATCGACCCTGGATGAGGGTTTAGCTCAGCTGAACCCTCATCCACACATTCCTGATTGTTCTTCACCCCGATCTGCGCCAGGCTGAATACACGGCCACTTCGCAGCTGCATCGGGTCAACCAGCATGGCCACTTCATCCGAAAGGAAGGAACCGATGTTCACTCTCCGAGGAACATGGATGCGCGGAGGCACCAGCAAATGCTGGCTGTTCAACGCAGTGGACGTCGATCCGCTGCTGACCCAAGCAGGCGGCCTTGACGCGATGCTGACCTCGGCCTTCGGGTCGGGCGACCCCCGCCAGCTCGACGGCGTGGGCGGCGGTAGTTCGACAACCTCCAAGGCGGCCATCGTGCGCCGCTCCGAGACCTCAGGGATCGACATCGACTATCTCTTCGCCCAGGTCGCCATCGGTGAACGCCGGGTGGAGTGGGGCAGCAACTGCGGCAACTGCGCCACCGCCATCGGCCTGTTCGCCCTGCAGTCGGGGCTCGTCGCGGTGGATCCGGTGATGACCACGGTGCGGATGCGCAACCAGAACACCGGCGCTGTACTCATGGCGGAGATCGCCACGCCGAACCGCGCGGTCCCCACCGAGGGTGACGCCACCGTGCCCGGGACCAGCGCCCTCGGTGTTCCGGTGGGCTTGACGTTCACCGGCCTTGCCTGCTCTATCGGCACGCTGCTGCCCACCGGCAACACCGTCGACCGTGTGACGGTGGCGGGGGCCGGCTACACCGCCACTATGGTCACCGCCGGCGCGCCGGCGACGTTGTTCGACGCCTCGGACGTCGGATTGACCGGCGCCGAGGACAATTCGGTCGTCGCCGATCACGTGCCCCTGCTGGTCGAGCTTCGGCGGGCATCGTCGCTGCGGATGGGACTGAGCCAACCGGGTGATCCGATATCGCATGCCATCCCGAAGGTGGGAATCGTCGGTCCGCCGCGGGACTACCGGACCAACACCGGTGAGTTGATCAGCGCGGGCGACTACGACGTGTCGGTCCGCATGTTGTCGATGTTGGCCCCACATCCCGCAATCGGGCTCACGTCTGCCGTCGCCGTGGCAGCGGCTTCGACCGTCAGAGGCGGAACTGTATCCTCGGTCATGACTGTGGGCCAATCAAATTCGATCCGTCTCGGAACACCGGCCGGAGTTCTCCACGTCGATCTGACCGCCTCTGTCGACGGCACATTGGACTCGGTGACCTTGCACCGCGCGGCACGCCGCATCGCCTCGGCCGAGCTGTTCGTGACCGAACCCGCTCGAGACCTGATCGGCGCCGCCCGATGATCATGGCGTTCTGAAGCCATCCTCCAGGCGGTGAGCTGCCGCCGCACTCACCGCGATGGCTTCCTGCGCGGCCGGGCTGAGCCGCCGCTCCGCGAGGTGCGCGATCAAGATCCTGCGTTGAGGGGGCCGCGCCAGAGCGATGGACCGGACATCCGGCCGCGGGTTCAGAACCGCCAGCCGGGGAGCAATCGCAACACCCAACTCGACGGCCACCATGGCCTGCAGCTCACCGTAATCATGCGCGAATACACTGGTGCGCGGTGTGAAACCGCCTTGCTGACAGAGTTTCTCGAGGGTCTGCGCTACCGGGTGATCGTCTGCGCGCACCACCCACGACTCGTCCCGAAGTTCTTGGATCCGAATAGAATCCCGGTCGGCGAGGCGGTGCCGATCCGAAACCAACAGCATGGTGGGATCGTTCATCAAGTGGTGACAGACAAGCGTCGGGTCATCGACGCGATTCCACTCGTAGTCCCAGAGCAGCGACAGTTCCGTCTCACGCCGCCGCAGTGCGTCCACCAGCTGATTGAAGCGGCCACTGAGGACTGTCAGTTCGACACCCGGGTGGCGGGTCTTGAACTCCTTGACCACGAGCGGCAGCAATGACGCCCCCGCTGTCGGGAACGTCCCTATCGCGAGTACGCCGGCACGCAGGCCCCGAATCTCCGCCAATTCGGCGTCTGCGGCTTGGAGCTCGATCAGGATGCGTTCAGTGTGGCGGACTACCGCACGGCCGGCATCGGTCAACACGATCCCGCGGGAATGTCGCTCCAGTAACGGCTGTCCAGCCTCCTTCTCCAGCTTCGCAATCTGCTGTGACACAGCCGACGTCGTGTAACCGAGCGCTTCTGCGGCCGCAGTGATCGACCCGTGCTGAGCCACCTCACGAAGGGTGAACAGCCTGTTCATGTCGAGCATGTCGACCTCCGTGGTATCGGCGAACCAATGCACCTCCGACCGGCGCGGTTCCGGCACCCCAGGTTACGGCCGAGCTCTTGGTGCACCGCACGAGGACCCACTGTGCCTCGCGGCGGGTATCACTCCGTGCGAGCCTTCGCGTAGCTGCGGATGGTGAACTACGTCGGCGGGCCGTACCGCGCAGGAGTCGGCGCGCCCGGTGTGCGTGTTTGGCTCGCGGCGCGCCGGCGCCTCGAACCCGACGCTGGTGTAAGCCTTGTCCGGGACGCGGGCCGGGTCCTTGTAGATGGACCATGTACACACCGGGTCTTGCCCCTGGATCGGCGGATCGATCACCCGAAGTGGGAAGCCGAGTCGCGCAATCGGGGCACGTTGTTGCAGTTGGCAGCAATGCGCGCAGTACAGGCACACACCCGTGCGGTTCCAGGCCCAATCATGCCGTTCGGTGGTCACCGAACGTGCACCGGCCGCGTCCGCCGGGTGCGCCGCAGCAGGGCCGACCGGTTCCGGTGCGTAACTTCTACCACCCGATCCACAGGGGGCGAACGTGATCACCCACCGCGATTCCTCCTCGACGACGGAGAATGCGCCGTCCCGACGTGGACCGGTGAGATGACCGCGTGTCGCCTCGAAGATGTCGAGCACCAATCGTTCCACCGCCTGCGCCCAGGACAGATTGGCGGGGTGGTACACCCGCGCGGAGCGCTCGTACATTCCCGCGAGCAGGATGTCCCACAGCTCGCCGATGAACGCCTCCCCCATGGCGGCCGCCGCGACGTCGAAGAGCCCGCAGATGGTGTCACAGGCGCGGTCGTGATGGTGCTGCCAGGTGCCACGCGCCTCGTCGAGGAGACTACCTGCCATGGGGGCGTCGCCGTTGTGGCATGCGTCGGCGAACGCCTCGATGAGGCTTTGATAG
The DNA here is from genome assembly GCF_057656995.1 of Mycobacterium sp. Soil_C_30. NCBI lineage: Bacteria > Bacillati > Actinomycetota > Actinomycetes > Mycobacteriales > Mycobacteriaceae > Mycobacterium > Mycobacterium sp. Soil_C_30. Next base: position 52,967 of record NZ_JBDGJH010000019.1, read on the forward strand.
GTTGCCCAACCCGTATCAAGGGCGTGATCGCCGATGGTCGAGACGAGCTGGCTCATCGAACGGCTCAGCAGATTTTGATCAATACCGTTGTCCAACAGCACCTGCGGAATCTGATCAAGCCATAACGCGTACAGTTCATAGGCTTCCGATGCCTCTTGGACCGTGATCGCTCCATAGTCTCTGGCGCGGGAGAAGTCGGCCGAGTCCAGCGCGGCGAAGGCCAGTTCATAGCTCGACTGCCCCTGCTCCAGCCAGGGGTCGCTGCGGACCAGGTGTCCCAGTAGGTTGTTGTAAGTCAGTGCCTGCGACAAGCTCTCACGTCCGCTCGAAGTAGCGGCGCTGCTCCCAATCAGTCACCGACTGGGTGAGGAAGGCGTTCATCTCGCCCTGTCCGACCGTGAGCAGATGGTTGTGCACCTCGGCACCGAAAGCACGCTTGGCAGAATCGCTGTCACCGAACAGTGCCAGCGCCTCGGGCAGCGAGGTGGGCAGCTGCGGCAGGTCACGGCGGGCGTAGCCATCGCCGTCAACCAGGTCGGGGAACGGGCGGTGCGCCTCGATACCGTTGACACCCGCCGCGACAGCTGCCGCGATGGCGACGTAGGGATTGACGTCGGCGCCGGGGATGCGGTTCTCCACCCGACGCATCGGCCCCTCGCCGATGACCCGGAACGACATCGTGCGATTGTCGTTGCCGCACGCGACGGTGGTGGGCGCAAACGAGTTCGGTTGAAAACGCCGGTAAGAGTTGAGGTTCGGCGCATAGAGCAGGCACAGTTCGCGGGCGTCGGCCACCAGCCCGGCGACGAACCCGTCGAACAGCGGACTGTCGCCCAACGCAGTGGCACCGTCGCTGGACCACAGGCTGGTGTGGATGTGGCAGGAGCTACCCACGTCGGCGCCGTCCCATTTGGCCATGAACGTGGCCGACTTGCCCATCCTGGTGGCGATGGTCTTGACGCCGAACTTGTAGATGAAATGGCGGTCGGCCATCTCGAGGGCGTCGGTGTGGGTCAGGTTGATCTCCTGCTGGCCGATGCCGTATTCGCATGACAGCGCCTCGATTTCGACGCCGGCAAGTTCCATCTGGTCCACCACCGCGTTGATGAACGGTTCGTTGTTCACCGCCGCCAGCGGATCATAGGCCGCCTTGAAACGCGAGGCCGGCGTCAGGCTCTTGTAGCCGGACTCCCAACTGTCCTCGTAGCTCTGCCCGAACAGGTAGAACTCCAGTTCCGAGGCGCACTGCACGGTGGCGCCGTGTGCGGCCAGGCGGTCGAGTTGGCGCTTGAGGATCTGCCGGGGAGCGATCTCGAGGACCGTTCCGTCGGCCAGGATGGGATCGCAGATGACAAACGCGGTATCCGGGATCCACGGCAGCACCCGCAGCGTGTCGAGGTCGGGCCGCAGGAAGCAGTCGGGACCGCCGTTGCTCAGGCCACCGACGTGCTCGAGGTCGGGGTTGAGGTCCTGCTCGATGTCGAGCTGCCACACCATGAGCGGGATGCGGAACGACGAGGGATCGTCGACGTGATCGAGGAAGCGCCGGGCCGGGAAGTGCTCACCGAGAGGGCGGCCGATGTTGTCGGCGGCCACCATCAGCACCTTGGTGATCCTGCCGTCGTCCACCGCTTCGCGCAGCGCCGACAGCGACCACACCCCGCGCCGCCGGCGGTGGCCGTTGGTGCTGGTGGCACCGGTGGTCACCGAGGCATCGAATCGAACTGTCATGAGGTTCTCCTGGAATCGTCCTGAGGCGTCTCGGCGGCCGGCTGGGCCGTGATGTGCTTAAGGTCTACTTTATAGTGGTTTTGTGATCTGGGTCAAGGTTCGCTACTGGCTCAGGTGAGCGTCGTCGCGATGCGGCGCAGCAGTCGCATCGCCAGCAGGTACAGGGTGGGACTGCTCGGCCATTGGGAGATGACCTTCCCGGTGCGGTTCGCGCCGGCCCGGAAGTAGCTCTCCGTGGTCGCCCACACCGTTTTCGCCAGCAGGTTCTGCGCCCAGTCGTTGTAGATGTAGAACGCCGACCGGCGCACCTCGATCCGCCGCTTGCCTTCGCGGGCAGCGCGGGCGATCAGGCCGGCCGAGAATCTCGCTTGCGCTTCGTAGAACGCCACCAGCGGAACGACATTGGTGTTCGGGCCGAACATGATGAAGAAGTTCGGGAAGCCGGGCACCATGGTGCCGAGAAAGGCTTCGGCTCCGTCGGCCCACCGCTCGTGCAGGTCGACGCCGTTCTCCCCCGATACCTTGTAGGTGCTCAGGTACTGATGGGCCTGGAATCCGGTGGCGAGCACGATCATGTCGAGCTGATGTTCTTCGCCGTCCGCATCCACCGCGCCGCGGGCCGACAGCCCCTTCACCGCGTGCGGCACCAGCCTGACCTTCGGGCTCTTCAGCGCCCGATAGTAGGTGTCGCTGATGACGGTCCGGCGGCCCTCCATCGGGAAGTCGGGAGTCAGTAGTTCGAGCAGCTCCGGGCGATCGGACATCTCCTGGTGCAGATAGGCCAGTGCAGCAGCCCGGCGTTTCCTGTTGAGCGCTTTGTCGGGCCGGGCATGCCGGGCCTGGTGCTGGCGCACGTCGTAGTCGACGTACAGCTTGACCCTGCGGTAGGCGTACACCGGCCACAGCCGGTTGAGCCTGCGCTCCAGTGGGCTGAAGTCGCGGGCTTCCTTGGGCAGCATCCAGTTGGGCTCGATCTGGAACACGGTGACGGCGGAGGCCACCTTCTCGGCCTCGGTGACGATCTGGACGGCCGAGGAACCCGTTCCGAGCACCCCGACCGATTTGCCCGCCATGTCCAGCCCGTCGCGCCACTCCGAGGTGTGGCACACCGGCCCGGTGAAATCGTGTTCCTCCCGGACGAAGGGCGGTTTGGCGGGTGTGTTGAGGAAACCGACAGCGCTCATGACCGCCGTGAAGCGACCGTGGTCGGCCTGCGAAGCAGTCCTCACGGTGTAGTCCTGGCGTTCGTCAGACCAGCTCACCTGCTCGACCTGCTCGTTGAAGCGCATGTGCGGCAACAGGTCCCACTTCTGCGCGACGTACTGCAGATAGGTCAACAATTCCCGCCAGCCGGCATGGGTGCGAGTCCAGTCGTACCGCTCGAAGGAGAACGAGTAGATGTGTGATTCGAGGTCCACTTCGGCACCCGGGTAGGTGTTGTGCCGCCAGGTCCCGCCCAGTCCCGCTGAGCGTTCGAAGATCACGAAGTCGTCGATTCCCTGTCTCTTGAGGGCGACCGCCGCGGCGATGCCGCTGAATCCGGCACCGATGATGGCCACGCGTGGCCGATAAGCCCCGTCTGTGTTCATTGAGATCACCTTCTGTTCGACTATTTGAGTTGGGCGGACCAGCCACCGTCGACCACGAGTTCGGTGGCGGTGATGAAGGCGGCATCGTCGGAGAGCAGGAATGCCGCGGCGCCGGCCACGTCGGCCGGCATGCCGAGTCGCCCCAGCGGTGTGCGCCGCTCCATGTCGGTGCGGCGCTCGGGCGAGCGCTGATAGATCGGCTCGATCATCGGGGTGAGAATTGCGCCGGGGCACAGCGCGTTACACCGGATGCCCTCCCCTGCCAGCCGCAGCGCCAGGGCGCGCGTCAGCGACACCACTGCGGCCTTGCTGACCTGATAAGCATCCAGCGGAGAGTCCATACCGCGCAGGCCGGCCACACTGGCGACGTTGACGATGCTCTTGCCACTGCCCCGGCGCAGGTGTGGCAGTGCCCCGACGGTGAGCCGCCGCAGCCCGTGCAGGTTGACCCCCAGGGTGTGGTCCCAGACCACCTCGTCCTCGTGATCGACGATGGAGCCGTCCCGGTCGAACATCGCCAGCCCCGCCGCGTTGACCAGGTGGTCCAGCCCGCCGTCGCCCACCTCGGCGAACACCTGCTCGAATCCCTCCCCCGCGTCGAGCAGGTTCAACGGCACATAAGTCACGCCGTCCGGGAGGCTCTGTGCGGGAACTGGATTGACGTCGGTGGCGATGACACGGACACCATCACCGTGGAGACGGCTGGTGATGGCGCCACCGATACCTCCGTTGGCTCCGGTGACCACCGCGGTGCGGGTCATCAGCGGGGCTCCAGAGCATCCGAGAGACGCGCACCCGCGTAGGTCATCGCGTCGGTGGCGGTGGGGAAGATCTCGTCGAGCCCGAAGAAACCGTGGATCATCCCCGGGTATTCGCGGGTGTCGAGGTCGACGCCCGCGGCCTCCAACGCCTGCGCCAGCAGCACCCCTTGCGGTTTGATGGGGTCGCATTCGGCGAGGATGACGGTGGTGGGTGGCAAACCGTGGTGGACGGCGTTCAGAATGGACGCCCGCGGATCGGCGGCGTCGTCTGGGGTCCGGAAGTAGTTGCGCTGGTGCCATTTCAATTCGTCGCGCTCGAGCATCACGCCCTCGTAGTCGTCATCGAAGCCGATCGAAAGGTCGCTGGTGGCGCTCGGGTAGATCAGCAACTGGTGGCGCAGCGGGGGATCGATGGCGCTGTCACGCGCGGCGAGGGCCACCGCGCCGGCCAGATTGCCGCCGGCACTGTCGCCGGCCACCGCCACCCGGGTCAGGTCGATTCCCAGCGCTTGCAGGTCCGCGGTGTCGCTGCGCGCCCAGTGCAGGGCGTCGATCGCGTCGTACACGGCAGTGGGGAAACGATATTCGGGCCCGCGGCGGTAGTCCACCGAGAGCACCGCTGACCGGGACGACAGCGCCAGTGACCGGGTGGTGGTGTCGTGGGAGTCGATGCTGCCCAGCAGCCAGCCGCCACCGTGGTAGTAGAGGGTCAGCGGGAGATCGCCGGACTCGACGGGCAGGTACACCCGACCGCGGATCTTGTCGCCGTCGCGGGTGGGGATCAGCACGTCGACGGCGCGCGCGACGTCGGGCTTGGCCAGGGCTCCGAATGTCGCCTCGAAGTTGGCGCGGGCGGTCTCGACCGGCAGCAGGTGGGCGTTGGGCCGGCCCGAGGCGCGGGCGTCGTCGAGCATTTTCTGGGCTGTCGGATCGATGGGCATCGAATCTCCTTCTGTCGGGCCGCAGTACGGTCAGGTGGTGGCGAAGCCGCCGTCGACGCGCAGGTCGGAGCCGGTGACGAAGCTCGCCTGGTCGCTGAGCAGGAACGCGACGGCCTCGGCGATCTCGGCCGGGTGCGCCCACCGGTTCACGACGGTGCGGGCCGCCAGTTGCGGCGGCAGGGTGGTGGTGTCGCCGTGCTCGGCGGCCATGGGTGTCGCGACGAAACCGGGGGCGATGCTGTTGACCCGGATGTTCTCGCCCAGGGCTCTGGCGGCGGTTTTCGTCAGCATCGCCAGCGCGGCTTTGGAGGCGGCGTACTGCGGGTTCGGGTCGGGGTTGGTCAGCGCGATCACCCGGGTGGCCTCCATCGAGGTGATGTTCACGATCGCGGCGGGAGCGGCCAGCAGGTCGGCGCAGCTGTCGATCACGGTGTAGGCGCCGATCAGGTTGACGTCGAGGACCCTGTGCCAGTTCCCCGCGCCGACACCCCGGAACCCGGTGTGCGCGGGCACCCCGGCGCAGTTCACCACATAGTTCAGGTTGCCCTCCGGAAACACCTGGTGCAGTGCGCTTTTCAGTGCAGCGGCGTCGCGGACATCGACGGCGCGGCCGACCAGCAGATCGTCTGCGCGGCGGTGATGCGGCGCGGTGAGGTCCAGTGCCAGCGTGCGGATACCGGCGTCGGCGAGCAGGGTCGCGGTGGCCGCGCCGATGCCGGACGCCGCGCCTGTGACCACCGCGGAGGTACCGGCGAACGTCAGCGCGTGTGTTCTCATGACGGCCCGTAGGTGGCCGTGTGGGTGTCGAGGGCGGCCTCGAAGCATTCGCGGGGGGCCCGGATGATCCCGGCGCCGATCTGGCCGCCGTCGCGCCCGGCCAGGCCCACGTCCATCACCGGTGAGATGCCGGTGGCCAGCACCTTGCGGGCGTCGATGCCGGTGGGGGTGCCTTCGAAGGCGAACAGTGGAATGCGGTAGGAAGTGTTGGTGCCGTGGGTGATCCGGTACATCTCGCGGTTGCGTTCGATCATCACCTCGGGTGAGCCACCCTGGTAGTCCTGCAGGGACAGCGCGCAGGCCTGCGCGAAACCGCCCAGTCCGACGGTTTCGGTGATCGGCGATTCGCCGCCCATCCAGGTGATCTCGTCTTCGGTGTGCCCGTCGAAGAGCTTGCCCTCGTGCACCGGCGGGGGTCCCTCGAACCAGGTGTCGCCGAGGCCTGCGAGCTTGATGGCGAAGCCCCGGCAGCTGAAGGCCATGGCGGAGACCAGCGTGGAACCCGGGACAGCCATGGCGTCGGCCGAGGCCTTTGCGGCGGCCATCGACAGCCGCAGGAAGAAGTAGTCGTTCTCGGCCAGGTGCAGCATGGTCTCGCGCACGCCGGGAATGCCGTCGGTCACCATGTCGAGGATGGCGGGCAGGATCTCCCGGTTGAACAGCACCGAGGCGGCGGCGTTGCGGCTGTGCACCTCGTCGCCCATGCGCAGGGCGCGCGCGATCAGCGGTTTGAGTGCAATTCCGCCGCGGCGGCGGATGGCCTCGCCCACCACCGGCGCCAGCACCGTGTTGACGTACAGGAGCCGCTCGTGCACCCCGGCGTCGTAGCAGCCGTAGTTGAGGCGGCGCGGTTCTTTGCCCTCGTAGAAGTTGCAGAACCCGACGTTGCCGTGGGTCCGGTTCTCCACCACGAAGACCGGCATCGAGGCGGTGTAGATGCCGGCCAGCGAACCGACCGCGGCGTAGTCGTGACAGCTGCCGATCTCGATGCTGCCGTCGGCGAACCCGGCGATGGCCTCCTGGCGGGTCGAGGCCAGGCCCTCGAACAGGGCCCCGCCGATCAGCGCTTCGCGTTGGCCTCCGGTGTAGTTCTGCCACGGCATCGGCGCACCGGAGGTCAACACCAGGTTGGGCCGGTACCCGGGCAGCACATCGCCGGCGGTGGCGACGTCCACCACCCAGGGGTCGGCGGCGTCGAGACGCCGGAAGGCTTCGTCATTGGCCTGCTCGACGCTCATCTGACCGGCGGCCGGCTGTGTTGCGGTCACCATGCGACGGTCCCCCCGTCCACCAGCAGGGTCTGCGCGGTGATGTACGACGCGCGCGGCGACAGCAGGAATTCCACCGCGTCGGCGACCTCTTCGGGTTCGCCGATGCGCTTGAGCATGGCGTGTGCCGCGCTGGCTTCCTCGCCGCCGGAGACCCGGGCCATCGAGGCACTCATGGGCGCGCGGATGACTCCGGGTGCGACGTTGTTGACACGAATACCGCGGGGGGCCAGCTCTTCGGCGAGATAGCGAGTGTAGGCGGCGATCCCGGCTTTGGTGGCGCCGTAGACGGACGCGCCCCGGAACCGGCCGAAGTGACCGGTGAGTGAGCCGACGTTGACGATCGCGCTGCCCTCGCCCAGCAGCGGGGCAACGGCGTTGGTGACGCGCGCCGTGCCCGCGATGTTGACCTGGAACATGAGTTCGAGCTTGGACTCGTCCAGTTCACCGAGGAAGGAATCGCGCAGTACACCAGCACAATTGACGAGACCGGACACCGTCTCGCCTTCGGCGACGACTTCGCTGACTGCGCGCTGCACGCTGCCGGGGTCGGTGATGTCCATCGCCACTTCGGGGATGTCGGCGCGTTCGGAGTCGCCGCTGCGCAGGGCTGCGGGCAGGTCGGCGGCCACCGGGCGGTACCCGCTGCGAGCCAGCCGCCGGCATATTGCCCGCCCGATGACACCGGCTCCGCCGGTGACGATGACCAAGGTGTTCAACCTCTTCATCCCTTCTGGAGATGTCGATCGCTTGTCGGTCCAGCATGCGACTTAAACACTTAAAGGTCAAGTCTTTAGTTCTTTAAAATGTAAGCGGGGGTTCAGAGATGCAGTGGACTATTGACTGGTTCAAATGCACTTAGAAGCTGCTTGATCGGCTAATCTGAGACCACACCGAAAGGAAGTCGGCCGATGACACTGGAGCAGCTCGAGCTCAGCCGGGTACGGCAGATCCCTGCACATGAGCTGGTGGTCGATCAGATCCGGCGCGCCCTCGAGTTGGGCAGATTCAAGCCCGGTGACAAGCTGCCCACCGAACGCGACCTCTCGGAGATGCTGGACGTCTCGCGCACCGTGGTCCGTGCCGCCATGACCATCCTCGACCGTGAAGGCCTGGTGTCGGTGAAGCGCGGCCGCAACGGCGGGGTCACCGTGCTGGCCCCCCCGCACGACGAGGCCGCGGCGCGGCGGGCGATGCGCGACAACCGGGTGACCCTTCGCAACGCCTTCGACTACCGGGTGATCGTGGAGTCGGGTGCGGCCCGGCTGGCGGCCGAGCGCCGACGCGCCACCGATGTCACCCAGCTACGCAAACTGTTGGCCGCCATGGACGCTCACATCGCCCGGGCACTGTCCGACACCAACACCCCCCACCTCATCACCGAGTGGCAGTCGCTGGATTCAGCGTTCCACCTCAAGATCGCAGAATCCTGCCGCAACGAGTACCTGTTCGATGCCGTGGCCAACGCCCGCCGCGCCATGTGGCTGCCCGTCGGGGCGATCTTCCACCACGTCGAGCCCAACGCCAACGACTTCCACGACGCCATCGTCGACGCGATCGAGGCCAAGGACCCGGAACTGGCGTCGTCGAAGATGACCGAACACATCAACACCACCCGCCAGACGGTGGAGTCCTGGCTGCGCCAGCGCTGACGGTGGGAGGTGGCGGTACCGCCGCCACCTCCCACCGCCCTCACTCCCGGATCAGATCGCCGTCGGCAGCCGAGGCGCTCTCCACGGGAAGCTCCGCGTCGTCGAAGACGGTGCGGCCGATCCGGCTGTAGAGGTCGGGCCGCACCCGCCGCAGGTAGGTCGCCGTCGCCAGTGAGCCGACGAGAAGGCCGATGACGATCCACGGAATGGACTTGAAGAACAGCGATCCCGAAGCAGCACCAGCCGCCACGGCCATGTTCGACGCCATCAGATAGATCACGAACCCCATCCCCACACCGCCGATGAGGGGACACACCAGGGTGCGCCACACGCCGGCCGTCTCGGGGTGCTGTTTCTGGACGTGGAAGTAGGTGATCACCGAGATCGAGCACATCACCTGCACGACGAGTAGGCACAGGGTGGCCAGAATGGCCACCAGGGTGAACAGGATGAGATAGGGATCCGACTTCGTGAGCACCGCGACCAGGATGAGCAGCACGGTGAACAGCGACTGTGTCCACGACGCGATCCACGGGGAGCCGTGCCGCGGATGGGCCTGACCGAGACGATTCCACAGCAGACCATCCCGGCCGAAGGCGAACAGGTACCGGGCGGCAGAGTTGTGGATCGCCAGCGCGCACGCGAACGTGCCCGCCAGTACCAGCAGCTCGAACGCGGTCACCGCCCACGGCCCCGCGTACTCACGAGCCGGGGTGTAGAGCAACTCGAACGGACTGGCGCTCGAAGCCAGCGTCACGGCTTGCTGTGGACCGTTGGCGCTGATCACCGCCCACGCGACAAAGGTGTAGAAGACCCCGATCCCGATGACCGCGATCATCGTGGCGCGCGGAACAATCCGTTTCGGATCCCTGGATTCCTCGCCGTAGATCGCGGTGGCCTCGAACCCGACCCAGCACCAGAACGCCATCAGCAGGCCGAGGCCGACCGCCCCGCCGGCCACGCCGTTGGTGTGCACCGCGGCCACCGGGTTCAGCGAACTCCAGGCGATGCCCGGTCCCTGGATCAGGCCGGCGACCGAGGTGAGGGTGAGGATCCCGATCTCGGCGACCAGCGCGACGCCCAGCACCTTCGCCGCCACCGAGATGTCGCGGTGTGACAGGGCGCCGATGGCTGCCACCGCCACCAGGGCATACACCCACCAGGGCGCGTCCACCGCGAGGTAGGTCGACGCGGCCTGCTGGGCGAAGGTGGCGAAGAGCCCGATCACGCCGGCTTCCATGATCATGTAGACGAACATCGACATCACCCCCGCCGCCAGGCCCGGCGTCCTGGACCAGCCCCGCGCGACGAAGGTGTAGAACGCACCGGCAGCGGTGATGTGCCGGGCCAGTGCCACGAACCCGACGCTGAAGATGGTCAGCACCACGGTGGCGATGATGAAGCCGGCCGGGGCTCCGGCACCGTTGCCGAATCCGACCGCGACGGGCAGGTTGGCGGTCATCGCCGAGATGGGCGCCGAGAAGGCGACCACCATGAACACGACGCCGGCGAGACCGACGGCGCCTCGTTTGAGATGTGCGGGGCTTTCGGCCGCCTGGGGCACCAGCCCGCTCGGCCCTGTCTGGTCAGCGTTCACGTCGAATCCCTTCCTGCTGTTTGATGTTCGAGACAATGCCCAAATGGACTAAAGAAGTAATTAGTAGACCATAAATGTGACCTGGCGCATACCGTGTCGGCAAAAGAGCCATTGACTAGACCTTAAAGCGGTGGATATGCTCGCTGGGCCCGCGGTACAGCGCGGGTCCACCTTTCGAAGAAGGGGTGTCATGACCCAACCGCGACAGCCCGTAGTGGCCGTCACCATGGATTTCGACGTGTTGCGCCGTTACCACCACTGGCGGGCGATGCTGGCGGGTATCGTCGCCGCCGGAGCAGCCCCGCTGACCATCGACTGCCGTTACCCGCGAACAGATCTCGACCAACTGATCGGCATGGCCGACGGACTCGTCCTGCTCGGCGGATCCGACGTCAACCCCGAGTTGTACGGCGGCGACAGCGCCGACCCACTCATCGAGGCCGGCCCCCGCGCCCTGGACGACAACGAGATCACCGCACTGAACATCGCGCTCCAGGCCGGCACCCCGGTCCTGGCGATCTGCCGCGGGGCACAACTGACCAATGTGGCACTCGGCGGAACACTGATCGCCGACTTGGCCCGCGACTGCCGGACGACGCTGGCCCACCGGGTCTCCGAGGAGGCACTCGACCTGCCCGCCCATTCGGTTCACGTCGAACCGGGCACCCGGCTGGCAGAGTGGTTGGGTGCAGACGGGCGCGTCGAGGTCAACAGCCAACATCATCAGGGGTTCCTGACGTTGGCACCCGATGCACGTGCCACCGCGACCGCCGACGACGGACTGGTGGAGGCGTTCGAGATCGCCTCCGCCAACCTGGTGGCGGTCCAATGGCACCCGGAGATCCTGTGGCTCAACGACTCTCGATCCGAAAACCTGCTGCGAAACTTCGTCAACTGCTGCGCCGAGCGCTCCTCGGCCGTCAGCGCGTGCTGCTAACCAGGAGGACAACCCATGACCGGCCTCGACGTCGCACTGAGCCCGCTGAGATTTCTCGACCGATCGGCATCGGTGTTCCCCGACAAGATCGCCGTCATCGACGGCGACCGCCGCCTCACCTACGCACAGCTGGCGGCGCACGTCACCCGGCTGGCCCACGCCATCCGGGCCTCGGGGGTGGCGCCCGGCGGACGCGTGGCGTATCTGGCCTCCAACACCGCGGAGATGTTGGCAGCCCATTTTGCGGTCCCGCTGGCCGGCACCGTGCTGGTGGCCATCAACACCCGTCTCGCGGCGCCGGAAGTCCAGTACATCTGCGACCACTCCGGAGCCGAGCTGCTGTTCGCCGACGGGGCCCACCTGCAGCGCACCGGACTGCATGAGACCGACCTGGCCACGGTGCGGGAGATCGTCGAACTCCCCGACGAGCACGGCGACGATGCCGGCCTGTGGCCGGCCACCACCTACGCCGACCTGCTGAACCGCGGTGCCGACGATCCCCTGCGGTGGGAGGTCGACGACGAAGACAGCACCATCTCGATCAACTACACCTCGGGCACCACCGGCCGACCCAAAGGTGTGATGTACACCCACCGCGGCGCCTACCTCAACGCGCTCAACCAAGTGGTGCACAACGGTTTCACCGCCGAGTCGCGCTACATGTGGACGCTGCCGATGTTCCACTGCAACGGGTGGTGTCATCCCTGGGCAGTCACCGCGGTAGCCGCCACCCATGTGTGCCTGCGCGCGGTGCGCGGTGACGCGATGTGGCGCTTGATCGACGAACTGGCGGTGACCCACTTCAGCGGAGCCCCCACCGTGCTGACCACGCTCACCAATGCGCCCGAAGCGCACGAGCTGGCCCACCCCGTCACCATCACCACCGCGGGTGCCCCACCGAGCCCGGCCACCATCGGGGCCGTCCGCGGGCTGGGCGCCACGGTGACACACGTCTACGGCCTCACCGAAACCTATGGACCGTACGCGATCTGCGAGGTGCAGCCCGGCTGGGAGCAACTGCCCCGCGACGAGTTCGCAACACGACTGGCCCGCCAGGGCGTCGGCATGCTCTGCTCCGACGACATGCGCGTCGTCCGGCCGGCGGCCGAAAACGGCACCGGGCCGCTTGTCGACGTGCGCGCGGACGGATCCGAGATGGGTGAGATCGTCATGCGCGGCAACATCGTGATGAAGGGCTACTACCTGGAGCCGGAGCAGACCCGGAAGGCGTTTGCCGGCGGCTGGTTTCACTCCGGCGACCTCGGCGTGCGGCATGCCGACGGCTACGTCCAGCTGTTCGACCGGGCCAAGGACGTCATCATCTCCGGTGGTGAGAACATCTCCTCCGTCGAAGTGGAACAGGCGGTGATGTCCCATGCCGCGGTGGTCGAGGTCGCCGTCGTCGGGGTTCCCGACGACACATGGGGTGAGCGCCCGAAGGCCTTCGTCGTGACCGCCCCACAGGCCCAGGTCAGCGCCGAGGACATCGTCGCGCACGTGAAAACACGACTGGCGGCGTACAAAGCCCCGCGGGACATCGCATTCGTGGCCGAACTCCCGAAGACGTCCACCGGCAAGACTCTCAAGACCGAACTGCGCGCTGCCGAATGGGCGCAGACCTCCAGTCTGATCCGCGGCTGAGCCCCGCCCCTTCCGTAATTCCCCGAGCAAAGGAAATCTCCATGGCCGAGTACACCAACCGCCGGATGCTGCTGACCCAGCGTCCCGTGTGGACCCTCAGCAAATCCGATTTCACCGTCGACGAACAGCGCACTCCCGCACCGACTTCCGGGCAAGTGCTGGTCAAGGTCCTCTGGCTGGCGTTCGACCCGGCGATGCGGGGCTGGATGAACGACGGCCCCTCCTATGCCCCACCGGTCCGGCTGGGGGCTGTCATGCGCGGCCACGCCATCGGGGAGGTGGTCGCCAGCGCCCATCCCGGTGTACCGGAGGGCACGCTGGTGCACGGCAACTTCGGCTGGCAGGAATACGCGCTGTGCCACGTCGCCGAGGGCACCGTCGGTGAGCTCGAACACATCCGAGGCGACGCGGGAGACCTGCCGGCGGCCCGCCGGATTCCCGACGGCCTGGCCCCCACCGCGGTCCTCGGCGTGCTGGGCACCACCGGGCTGACCGCATACTTCGGCATGCTGGAGCTGGGCCGGCCCAAACCCGGTGACGTGGTGCTCATCTCGGGCGCCGCCGGGGCGACGGGTTCGGTGGCCGGGCAGCTCGCCAAGCTTGCCGGTGCCACCACCATCGGCATCGCCGGAGGCCCCGAGAAGACCCGGTGGCTCACCGAGGTCGCCGGCTTCGACGCGACCATCGACTACAAGTCCCAAGACATCAAGCAGAGTATCGCCGAGCTGGCCCCGAACGGGGTGAACCTGTTCTACGACAACGTCGCCGGGCAGGTCCTCGAGGCCGGCATCAGCAACATCGCCCAGCGCGGCACCGTCGTCCTGTGCGGAGGGATCTCCAGCGGATACTCCGACGAAGCCACCGCCTACGGGCCGACCAACCTGTCGACCATCACCGTGCGCAGCGCCAAGATGCTCGGCTTCATCGTCACCGATTTCCTGGACCAGTTCGACGACGCGGCCGCCCGCCTCGCCACGTGGATCCGCGACGGCGCCCTGGTGTGGGCCGACGACGTCCAGAAGGGCGATCTCGAAGATACCGTGGACGTCCTGAACCGGCTGTTCGACGGCAAGAACTTCGGCAAGCAGCTGCTGCAGATCGCCGAGCCGTCGCACTGCACTGCATAGACCTCACCGGTCGACGGGCCGTGCTCGGCGGGTGATCACGCTGTGCTACCGGCCTCCTCCCGGGGGCACTCGGACTACTACCCACGGTCCTCGAAGAGATCTACTTCAGGCGAGGTGTTCTCCACCGGGACCAAGGCGTGGACCGGCTCGCTGCTGCGCCCGGCAGCCATGCTGTCGGCGCCGACACTCGAACGGCCCCAGTCACCTGTTATTTGAAATAGGTTCCCGGACAAGCTGTCTGACGGCCCGACCTCCTGCGCTACCGACTCAGGGCCAGTGCGACGAACCGCTCCGCGATGAGCCGGTGGGTGGCGGCATCGGGATGCAGGTTGTCGGGCAGCGGATGCGTCGCTGCGTCACCGGGTCCGTAGAGATCGAGACCGTCGACGTAGGACAGGTGTGGATCCTCGGCCCGACGCCGTGTCACGATCTGGGTGAGCTGTTCGCGGATGCTGCGCAGCGTGAGGCGACGGAGTCCCGGGTTCGGTACCACGGCGTCGGCGGGGTCGCCCAGCGCGACGAAGCGCACCACGCCCGCCGCCAGTGCCTCGACGTCGAAACTGCCCGGCCCCGGAGTGGATTCGTGGATCGGGCAGTGCAGTGGCCCGATGACGACCAGCGGTGTGGTCGGGTGCCCGTCGCGGATGCTGTCGAGGAACCCGTGCACGGCGGGGCCGAACGCCCGCTGGCGCATCAGGTCCGAGTTCACCAGGTTGATGCCGATCTTCACGCTGATCAGGTCGGCAGGGTGATCGCGAATCGCCCTGGCCACAAATGGGTCCAGCATGGAACTGCCCGAGAAACCGAGGTTCACCAGGTCAAGGCCGGCCCCGGCGGCCGACAATGCGGGCCAGGTGGTACTGGGGGTTTCCGCGTTGGAGCCTTGGCTGATCGAACTGCCGTGGTGGACCCAGACGGGCCGGGCCGCCGGAGCGGGCGTGATCGGTGCGTCGGTGCGCAACGCCACCAGTTCCGTTCGTTCGTAATGCGGCAGCCAGATCTCGACTGTCTTGTCCCCCGGCGCCAGCCCGTCGAAGCGCAGGGTCGCCACCTCGCCCGGCTCCACCTCGGTCGCGCCCGTCGACGGGTCGATACGCACCAGGTCGCCGCCGAACACCGTCGCGTGCTGAACCTGTTGACCGTCGATCAGCAGATCCACGGCGCCGTCGGCACGCGGCGGTACGCCCACCAGCACCACGCGTGTCCGCAATATGTCGAGTTCGATCACGGTCGCGGCGGTGCGCATCACCAGGCGTACACCAGAGGGCTGCGTTTCGGCACTCAACAGTTGTGGGTCGTCGCATCGCGCCCGAGCGGCACGCGGCAGGCGGTGCGGAAGCAGGCCACGGCCGGTGTCCTCGAGGTCCGCGAGTCCGCGGAGCAGCTCGATGGTGATGGAATGCGAAATCATGCCGAGACTCCTCGAGGTCGTAGTGACACGCTACGGGTCCCCCGACGCGGGCTAAACAGGGTCCCTGAGCTGCCCTTATCGTGGGATTCGCACTTGACACCCACTGACATTTCCTCACCGTCGTGTCCGAGTTCGGAGCGCTCGGCCGCGCCCTTCAAGGGCTTGTCACGAACGAGCCAGCCACCGCCTTGCCGCTGAGTCGAGACTGCGTAGGCGGTTTCGTCACGTGACTGAGGCCCACCCCCGCGCTACTCCAAGATACGTGCCGGCTACGAACCGCTGTGACGGCCCTGCGGCCGCCGCTGCCTGTGCCGTCGACCGAAAACAACTCTGCCACAGGGGAACTGATACTTTCTGACCGGTCGCTCCTACCAAAAACGGTCATCGTCATGCACCGCACGGTAACGCCGGTTCGGCGGATTTGTCGGTGCTCGCACCACTGTAGAGGAAGGTGAAGCAGGGGGAATGCGCCGAGACAGCGTTGCGTTACACCCCGTGATCTCGATCCTGATCTTAGGATAGGTCTGTCCACGGGGTTTGCGGGCCATCGCAGTGACCGGAGATACCACGTAGCAACGAGTAGAGGACTGAACATGGCATTGAATCGTCTGGGTCGTCGCATTGCGGCAGCGGCGGGCGGTGTCGCCGTCATAACAATGATCGGCCTGACCGCGTCGTGCAGCAGCGAGAGCGACGCCCCCGAAGAGTCGACCACCACGACCACCACCACAACCACGACGACCACGGAGGCACCGCTGAGCCCCACCGAGAAGGCGCCCAACCCCAACGCCCCCAATGACCCCTTCACTCCCCCGGTGGTGGCGCCTCAGCCGACGTTGGACACCGGCCGCGACGATTACGGCAGCTAGGCGTCACTGTCGATGAACGGGGCGGGTCCGAACACCATGCGGACCCGCCCTCAGTTCTTACCGGGACCATGAGAAGAACAGCGACCGTTCGCTCACTGACTGCCTTCCTTCTTGTCGGCGCGGTGCTGGTCGGCCTCGGCCTCTCCGTCACCGAGCCCCCCGCCGATGACAAGCTCATCGAAGGCCCTTACGCATCGCTGTTGGGTGCGTCGACTGATCTCGGGCCGGCGCGTGAGCAGAGCATCGAGTTCACCGCAAGCCTCACCGACCGGTCGCGCCCCACGGCGTTGATCGACTGGGCCCGGGACCAGTCGCTGTCGGTCGAGTGGCGACCCGGCGACGACTGGGTGGTCGTCGAAGGATCACCCGATTCCGTCGAGCGGGCATTCGACGTCTCCGTGCGTGACTACCGGGGAAGGATGGGCCAACTCTTCTACGCCTCACCGCACCAGCCTGCGGTGCCCGAGCACCTGCGCGCCGAAGTTTCTGAAATGGGTCGGATCCTCAGTTACACGCCCCATCACATGTCGCTACCCGACCACCTCCCGCTCAATATCCCCGACCGGGGCCTCACCCCCGACGCGCTGCTGACCACCTACAACGCCGACGATCTGGCCAGGGCCGGCTTCACTGGCAAGGGAATCACCATCGTGATCTTCGCCTTCGACGGTTTCAGGCAATCCGATCTGGACACCTTCACCACCACGTTCGACCTACCGCAGTTCACCCCGGAGGTCGTCGGCGGATCGCCCGGTGAACCGCGCGGCGAGCTGTCGATGGACCTTCAAGTGGCACACGCCATTGCACCCGATGCCCGCAAAGTCGTGGTCAATGCCCGCCCGACCGTCGAAGGTGGCGGCGGCTATCGCAAGATCGGCCAGATGCTCGAGGACACCGACCGCCAGTTCCCCGGCGCGGTGTGGAGTTTCTCGATCGGCTGGGGCTGCGACAAACTCATCACCGCCGCCGACCTGGCCCCGGTCAGGTCGGCGCTGCGCACCGCCCAGTCACACGGCACCACCGCCTACAACGCCAGTGGTGACCTCGCCGGCATGGAATGCCGTGGCGGACAGGACTGGTCGTCACCGCCCAGCGAACAGGACGTCGGCCTCGACTCGATCGCGTCGTTGCCCGAGATGACCAGCGTGGGAGGCACCACCTTGTCCACCGACGCGGACGGAAACTGGGTGTCTGAACAGACCTGGTTCGACGTCCCGCTGTCCCAGGGCACCGGTGGCGGTGTTTCGACGCTCTTCGAACTACCGCCTTGGCAACGCACCGCCGCAGGCGCGGTACCACCCGAGCGCAACACCGGTAAGCGCATGACACCGGACGTCGCCGCGGTGGCCGACCCGTTCACCGGCGTGAAGTTCGTGCTCGACGGGCGGGTTGTCATCGGCGGCGGTACCTCACAGTCGGCGCCCATCTGGGCGGGTCTGACCGCGCTGATGAACCAGTATCTGCTGGAGAACAACGGAACCCTGATCGGCGATATCAATCCGCTGCTGTATCGCATCGCCGAGGGAGCGCCACGACCCGCCTACCGCGATGTGACGTTGGGAGGCAACGCCGTCGACAATGCCGGCCCGGGTTATGACCTGGTCACCGGGCTCGGTACCCCGGATGTCGACAATCTCGTTCGCAACCTGCAGGTCGCCCAGAAAGTGCAGGCCTGATGAGCGCCCCCGGCATGGTGGAATGCCCGGTGTGCGAGGTCGACGTTCCCGCAGGCCAATACTGCGGGCTCTGCGGAATGCCGCTGGCTGAACACCGCAGCGGCGACGGCCCACACTGGCTGCGGGCGCGTGCCTTCAGTGCCGCACCCGGACAGCGACTGCTTGCGCCCGCACTGACCAGTTCGCTCTTCCCGCACCTGACGCCGCGCTCACGGACGGTGTTCCTGATGGGCATCGGACTGCTCGCGGCCGCCTTGGCCGTCGCCACGTTCCTGCGGATGCCCGCCGCACTGATCGCGGTCGCCTCACTCGGCCTGCCCTTGCTGTTCGGCTTGTACTTGCGCGAATCCGGTGTCTCTCACGATATCCCCCGCCGCACGCTGCCGTTGACGGCGGCGCTGGGAGTCATCTTGGGCGTCGGGTGGGCGCTACTGACCGGGGCCGCCATGGCCCGCGCCTATGGCGTCCCGCTGGGCGCAGGTATCGCCGGAGCACGGATCCTACGGGACGGGATCGGGGTGCCGTTGGGGAGCATGCTGCTCATGCTGGTTCCGGCTGTGGTAACCCGCTTGTCGTGGCAAGGCAAGCGGGAAGCGTTGGACGGCTACGCAATTGGTGCACTGGGCGCCGTGACGTTCACCGCGGCGGCCACCCTGACTCGGCTGGCACCCCAGTTCACCACCGGGATGATCAACCGGGCCCGTCCGCTGGACGGGCTGCTCGTCGAAGCCGGCGTCCGTGGAATCGCCATGCCACTGACCGCCGCGGCCGTCGGTGGTCTGATCGGCACGGCGTTGTGGTTCACCCGACCGCCGGCCAAGGCCAACCAGCACCGCAGCTTCGTCCGGGCCACCCTCGTCCTGATCGCGGTCGTGGTGACCGCCATCTACGCCGCGCTGGGCATGGTCGACGTCGTCCGGCTTCCCCAGTCGTTGCAGTTGGTACTGCATCTGACGTTGACCGGGATTGCGTTGTTCGCGCTCCGGGTCGGCCTGCACCTGGCACTGCTGCACGAGGCGAAGGACGACGTCCACACCGACGAGCCCATCCTGTGCATCGAGTGCAATCACGTTGTACCCGATGCACCGTTCTGCGCCAGGTGCGGCGCCGCCATGCGCGCGTGCTCACGGCAGTCCCGCCGGACCCGGCGCGATGATCGCCCAACCCGGCTCACCGAGGAACCGGCGAGCGGGGGGCTCGCCGGAGAGATCACCGTCGGGTTGCTGCCCGGCTACTCGACACAGTCCGGAACGTTCGAGGGAACCAAGCCGCCGACGACGTCGTTTCGCACGGTGGCGCTCGCGCTCGGGATCACCATCGTCGTGCTGGCCGGCGGGCTGGTCGGCCTGTCCGGACTGATCTCGCGTCCCGCGGCCAGATACATCTGTCCGCCAGATTGCGGAAGCCCGCCGATGAACCGTGCAGTGGAGATAAACCCTCGGTTCACCTCGGCCGACGGGGCGTTCTCGGTGTCCTACCCGGTCCAGGGGTCGGCCTACGAGGTCTCCCAACACGCCGACGGGGTCACTGCAGTGCTGCAAGCCGGTGACGGCGGCACCATGCAGTTGTTCAGCCGCCCCGCGGGCGGGCGCAGCGCGAAGGACATTGCCTTCGACCTGCTGAACGAAACCTACCCCGACACCAAGACCGCGTACGAGATCCCGAACACCATGGTCGGCTACCAGCACGGATACGGGTTGGCTGCCGATCTCTGGCCGCAGGGCGCCATGAGCAGTTCCACCCGGATGCGCATCATCGTGATGGTCGCCGTCAAGAACGACCTGGCCCTGATTGCGGGTGCGGTGGGTCCGTACCGCGCCTTCGGACCGGACTTCGGTTCCGGCAAGCCGTCAGCTGCCAACCTTCAGCTCGCACTGGATATGGGTAAGTACGTCAACAGCTTCAACTGGCGCGGCGACCCGCCCCGCTGAGCGGTACCGCGCGTTCCCGGCGGCGCGCAAAGTGCCCGTGCACCGCCCTGATCTGCGACAACATGTCAGCCGCCGGATTTCAGCCGGGTGGCAAGTCGGCCGTCATGTCGTCGTACAGCAGTGCCATCCGGTCGATGAACCACACTTTGCCCGCCATCTGGACCGCCACACCGAACGCGGTCAGCCACGGGTCGAAGACGACCAGCCCCCACACGATGAACGGCACGCCGACCACGCTGAGCCCACTCAGAACCAGCGGCGCCACCCGATGACGGACCGGGATTGGCATCGCGCCTCGGGCCGACCAGTACGTCTCGCCGAGCACCCCCCGTGATGCCCAGTGATTCAGCGACTTCGGCGGCGGGAAGGCCAGCGGATTCAGGAACGTCCAGAGCAGCACGGTGCCCACCGGGACCAAGCACCACCACCCGAGCCACTGCCGCGACCAGATCGCCGTGACCAGCACGATCGGGATCGGGATACGCGTGTACACGCTCCAGGGATTGGCGTGCCGCTGCCACGCGTTGCGTTGCAGGCGGAATACTCGCGCCAGCCTGGACTCGATGGTCACGACCATCTGTCTACTCCTCCCCGGGTCGGCTCTTGCGGCTAACCGGCCACCCTTTCTGATCTTCCGTTGCATTTGTGGCGTCTCAACGACTTCTGGGGTCCTGGCACAGTTTTTGACACAGCCCGAAGGCGAAAGTCCGGCGTTGCGCGGCAGGGTTCATGCTGATCTCGAAGCACCTGCCGGCCGGACGGTGTTGTGGCTCAGACCGACTCGGATTCACCAGTCCCTGCCAGCGCTGGTCGCCAGAGTTGCGAACAGCAGCTGCTGACAAGTCGACGATGTTCTTCGACTGTCCTGCAACACCATTCAGCAGATCGGAGCCTGCCGATGCTCGAGTGCAATTTGATCCATACTGCCGGCCGAGCCAGCCACGGTGGTCTGGACGCTCTGTCGCTTCTCGAACCCCGCGACGCCTGATACTCGTCCTGGTCCGGAATCAAAGTCGACGGTCGGTCCGACAACTGCGCCGCCGACCAAGTAGGTCAGCCCTCCCCCGTCAGCGACCACCGTTTCGACGCCGCGGACCTGCACCAGGCCCGCGTCAGGATTCCCTGATGCTTTTGACTTTTCATCGGGGCAGTTCGATCTCTGATGGGATTCGCCGCGTTGGACCCATCTGCAGGCAGCGCCGCCCACCGCTCCTGGTTGGTGCAGGCCACGACCGGATAAGGGAACGGGCGAATGTTATGTGGACTCCGACATGAGCCGCATCTGATTTGCCGCTCGCGGTTGCGGGGACTGCCATCCAACGACGAGGACGCCCATGCTGCCCAGTGTCAGTATGGACGTGCTCACCTTGGTGATCGGCGACTGCATCGCCCTCGAGCACTTCCCTTGGCGGCATGCTTGCCGCCCACACTTGTTGCAGGCCATGGCTTCTGCTCAGAGCCGACACAGCATGGCGGGCGAAGGGGCGCACCGGAACGAGGTTGGCGGCCAGGACAGTGCTTTCCATGAGCGCGAAACCTCCGTCAACCGACCCAAATTGGTCAGAACCACCAACAGGTGGCGCAAGGAAGCGACAGGTGAAGACGACGTTCGCTGCGCCGCCGTGGTGGCAGAAGTGCCAGCAAAAATTAACGGCGGGAATCGATTTCCCGCGCCCGCATTCTCCGCTGACACGCCGGATTGAGAATTCATTGAGGTTTTGCTGTGCGGTTTGAACCTCACATCACCGCGTGCTTAGCTCTGACTTTGACGCAACACAAAAAGGCAGGGACCAGCGGTCCTCGAGGGGTTTGGCGATGCGCAAGCTACTAGGTCTGTCGCTGACAGCGAACACGGTGGTGTGGACCCTTGTCGACCTCGTGGACGGCACAATCGCCGCCGATGACATCGTCGAGGTCGATTCGTCCGAGGACCTGGCGAACGCAGCAGCCACCAGTGTCGAGGCACTCGCTTCCCGAACGGAACAGGACATTCACGCTATTCGAATAGCGTGGAGCAAGGGCACGGCCGGGTCAGCCGTGAAATTGACGTCGGAGCTACGGTCGCTGGGTTTCAGCGATATCGATCTGGTCTCCGCCGATGAGGCGCGGTACAGCCGGAACCGGACGGCCCGCTACATCGATCCTGCTCTGGAACTCGCGTACGGTGCTGCGCGGACCGTTACCGCCGAGGACCACAACAGGCCGTTGCGCCGGATCGCTTCGCGGCTGCCTGCCCGCCGGGTCTCCTTGGCTGTGGCGTTGAGCGTCGTGGCCATGGCCGTGGGTACAGCGGCTGCGGGGCACTTGCTGGTGGACACGGCACCGCCCCAGGCAGCCGACCACGCCGCCACGCCGGTGGCATCAGCTCCACCGCCGGACGATGCCCCGGTCATTGCCGCGCCCACTGCGGCACTGCCGCCGCCTCCCGCTCCGGAGGTCGCCGCGGCCCCGCCCATTGTCCTCGCACTCCCCCCGGTCGTGGCGGCGCCACCGACAGTTGCTGCCGAACCGAGTGTCGCGACGGCGGCACCGATAGTTGTTGAGGAACCCGAAGTCGTGGCGGCGGCCCCGACAGTCACTGACCAACCAGAGGTCGCGACAACGCCAGACACCACCGCGCTGACCGACCCCGCGCCTGCGTCGGTGGAAGCCGCCCCGGTAGCCCGCCAACCCCACCTCACCCATGAGGCGCCGTCGGCCGGGCCCACGACGGTACCCGTAACGGCCCCTTTGCCCGCCACCGCTTTGACGCCCGGTCCTGCCCCGGCCACCACGATGGCCGGCCAACCCCACCTCACCCCGGAGGCGCTGTCGGCCCGACTGCTCCCTGGTCCGGTGCCGCCCGTCTCCGTCATGGGTGTGCCCGCACCGCCACCGCCACCGCCTCCACCGAATCCGTTCAACATTCTCGCTGCGCTGCCCTGAGCGCCGCAGTCACAGCGAGCTGTTCCGGTGGCGGCTGTCGGCCAGTGTCGAACGACTGCAATCGTGCTGCGGCACCGGTTTTGGATGGATCAGTTCCGGCGCCCATTGTCGCCTGACGTCCAGTGAGGTGATCGATCAACCCAGCGGCTCGAACCCCTCGCGGTACAGCCTGAGGAAATTGCCGCCCATCACGGCGGCTGTTTCCTGCTCGGTGAGCCGGCCGGTACTGATGAGCACATGCGCGACTTCGTTGATCTTGGCGAAGTCGTCCATCCACTCTTCGGGCGGGGGTGGCGCGTCGGGCAACGATGCCCCCTGCTGTTCGCTGCGGGTCCAGCGACCTTTTCGCATCCATTCGACATCGTCGGCAGGTGAGCCTGGGGCCATATCCGATCCGAAGCCCACATGGTCTATTCCCAGGCGATCGACGTGTCGGGCGATCAGATCTGCGGCGCCTTGCGCACTGCCGGCGAACTCGCCGGCGATGTTGTTGTACGTGCACACGCCGAGTACACCGCCGTGCGCGACCAGAGCGTCGAGCACCCGGTCGCCCTTGTTGCGCGGATGATCATAGAGCGCACGGTGATTCGCGTGGTTGATCAGTACCGGACGCTGGGAATGTTCGATCGCATCTTCAGAGGTTTTGTCGCCGACATGCGACAGGTCGACCATCATGCCGACCCGGTTCATCTCGGTGACGATCTCTCGCCCAAACCGGGACAGACCGGAATCGACCGGTTCATAACAGGATCCACCGATCGCGTTTTGGTTGTTGTAGGTGAGCTGGACGATCCGCACACCCATGTGCCAGAAGTGCTCGACGAATCCGAGACGGTCATTGAACAACGACGAGTTCTGCGTTCCCAGCACGATGCCGACGCGGCCAGAGGCTGCGGCCCCTTCCAGATCGGCTGCAGTGCGCACCAAGAGCGCCACCTCGTTGTTGTCGCGAATGAGGTCGTTCCACGTCGCGATGACGTCCATGGTTTCCAGGGCGTCTTCCCAGAACGACGCGGTGATGGTCACACCTGTGACGCCCTTGGCCTGGAGATCCCGCAGGACTTTCTCGTCGTAACGGCCGCACTGCAACCCATCGATGATCATCCCCATCAGCCGGCCACCTCGTCTACGTAGGAACGGATATACCCGTAGTCCTCCTCATCGAATTCGCCGATGACATTGCCGTGCTCGTCATAGATCTGCGAGCCGGCGTGGTTTCGGGACACCTCCGAGTCCGGTGTCAGGGCTTGATCTGATGCGTAGAACATTCGCCAGAACTGGTCGGTGTCGGCATCGAAGCCACTTCGCAGCGCATCTCGTATCGCAGGTCCCTCGGCGTCGAGCGGTGTTTCGGTCGCGACCCACGCCCGCGGCCGATAAGCCAGCGTGACCGAGTGGTCTTCGACGTCGACCACGCTGATCCCCAACCCCCGGACGTGGGCGTACTCACGGAGAGCGTGAAAGATGTTTCCGCCGTTGACATCCTCGATCCGCTGTGTGGCACCGTTGACGTCCGCCTGCAGGATGAGCAGGTCCACGATCGTCGGGGCGACATAGTAGGCGGCCTGACCGCCGGCTGACCACGTCTGCGCGCGCTGCACCCGGCCGTCGAAACGGGCGATCTCATCCTTGGTGCGCTCGAGCTCGGTCAGCGTGTCGAAACCCTGCGCCTGAGCGAAGGTCAAGACATCGCGCACCGGGTTCACCATGTGCCGCTGAGCTCCTCGCGCGTGGAGGAACCGGTTGGCAATGTGCCGGAACTCGCGCACCGAGTAGTTCATTCGCTCTGACATCACTTGCCCTTTCCGCGCGAAACGACCGGAATTGCCGGATAGGCGTCCAAGGTGGCTTCCCCGGCCGAGATCTCTTCGGCAGTGGGGGCTCCGATGAAGATCAGCCCCAAAACATTTCGTTGATCTTCGCTGTCCACAGTGCGATGCAGGCCGTGGATGGCGGCGTTGACGAAACGCACGATGGACACCGGTACGAAGCTGCGGTCCAGCATGTTCATATGCGGTGAGTGAAACAGCTGTCCCGCCAGCGACTGGATCCGTTCGATGACGGCACGCAGGTCAGGTCGCTCCGCGAGAACCTCACCCACCGGCTGATCGGCCGGCCGACCGGCCAACTCCGCCGCCAGCGTCTGCGTGTCCCCCGGCAGGTCCAGTGCCCAGTTACGTCCGCCGGACACTTCATGAGCCGGTCCGCGCCGTGGCTCCTCCGCATCCGCCGACTTGTACCAGACGAAATCGCGGGCCCCGTCGGCGTCCATGTCCATCTCGAGTGCCCACTGATACTCCGAGTTCAGCAGATCGGTCAACTGCCCCACCGTCATCCGTGGATCGGAGTGGGTGAGCTCTGAGCGGATACCGTTGGCGAGCGCCTCTTCGATCGCTTCGGCGGGCAGCAGCTCCAACAGGTTGGCGGCAATCACCTCCCACGCCTCGGCTCCGATCACGGTCTTGAGCACGTCCAAGAGCCGCGCACCGGTGGCGGGTCCGCCGTCGAGCAGTCCGCGTAGCACTCCGGCCGCGCGCCGCAGATCCACGCCCACATCGTGGGGATCCTCGAACACCCGATATACATAGGGATCCGCCGCGTAGTAGTCCGCGGAGTGCTCGATCAACGCCACCATGCGCTCAGCTTCTTCGGATCCCGGCTGCAGCTCGATGGCCGCCGCCTCGGAGATGAGCCGCTGACGCTCGCCGAGCCACGCACCGATGAGATGGGGATGGGTGTTGACGAAAAACAGCAGCCCCAACGCCGATCCGTTGCCGATCCCGACCATGCGGCGCAATTCGGGTGCCAATGCCACTGCATCCGGACTACGGTGCGCTGCCAACGCGTTCACCAGATCAGCCGCATACTCACGCATCAGGTATGCCGAGAACAGCTGCGCGTGAAGCGGATCACGCAACGGATGATCCTGTCCCAGCGCCAGGAACGAGCGGGTGTTGAAGGTGCCGTTGCCGTCCAGCCCGGTATTCCTCATCAGATATCCGATCTCCCAGAGGAACCGGGTATCGGGCTGACGGCCGTCGGCGAGCGCGTCGACCACGTGGTCGAAGGCGCGGAAACTGCGGTTGGATCGCGCCCAGGTGAGCGTGCCCGGAATCGCCCGACCCACGTAGAGCTTCGGTAACTCCTCCCGGGTTCGGGCGCGGTCCTCGGCAGTGGTCTCACCGTCGACCAATGCGGCCATCATGTCCCAGTTCTTCTGGGTGATCCGGCCGGTTCGGCCTTCCCGATCGGGTTCGAACCCGAAGACCACAAAGTCGAAGACGTGGGCACCGGCGCGGACGCGGTAGAGCGCCTCACCTTGTGACTTGTCGTCGATGTCGAAGTACACCCGCTCGAAGCTCCACTGCTCGCGCACCATCCGCTCGAGTACAGCTCGCGCGACGGACATGCGACTCGGCGCCATTGCCTGAAGCCGCTGCGGTCGCATCACCCGATTCGGGTCGAGCAGTTCTTCGCTGGCAGAGCGATCCTCCGGTGGGCGACCGGACAAGACCGTTGTCATCGCTTGAGCTCCTTCTGGTTCATGCTGACGTGAATCCTGTTGTTGTGGAGATGATTTCCTCGATGTCCCGGGCCGCGGGCTCGAGTACCGCCAACGCCGCACGGGTTCGCGTGCGCGCCTGCGGCCAATGAGCGCACAGCGAGTAGCGCACGGCCCCGGCGACTCGTCCGATCGGTACGGCGACCACCTCGATGGGGTCGTACTCGGCGTCGACGACGGTGGCGTAGCCGTCAGCACGGACCTGGGCCAACTGCTCCGGGTCTGCGAGTTCAACGCCGGCCTCCACCAGGTGCTGGTACTGCCGGGGCGCCGCGTATGCGGTCAGGACCAGGCCCAGCGCGCTGTCCATGATCGGGAACCGGTGTCCGTGCGCCACGCTCACCCGCACACCGCGCGAAGGCAGCCCACGCTCGATCACCGTGACGGCATCGTTGTCGATGGCCCCGAGCGAGATCACTTCCCCGAGCTCCTCGGCTGCTGCCGAAATACGTTCGGCGATACGGGCATTGAGGCCGGAATGCCGCAGCGCAGCCTGTCCCAGACGAACCGGCCGAAGCGAGAGCCGGTAGGTGCCGTTGGCCAGATTCTCCAACCAGCCGGCCTCCACCAGGGTGACCAACTGCCGGTGCACGATAGATCGCGACGCCCCGAGTTTGCGGGCGAGTTGCGACACCCCGACCGGGCCGTCGGTGTCAGCCATCTCATCGAGTAACTGCAGCATTTTCAGGTTCGACGACAGAGGTGCGGTACGCCCCTCGGCTTGTTCCACTGATGCCATTGTTTTCTCGTCACCTATTAGAGGACACTGTTCCCCTGCTGGGGACAGCTGGACAGTAACGCGCAGTGTCAAACTATGTCAATGACCAACTAACACGCCGTTTAACTGGACTTTTGAGAATTCTTGCCCACTCTTCCATTACGGGGGCTTGTGTGTAAGATCACTAGCACCGTAAGTGAATTTAGTGGCAGTTGTCACCTATGCGGCGACAGACAGGCAATTGAACGCCTTCCGCGCAGCTGTGTACAACGACGGCAACCGCATCGCGAAGGGAAACGATGAAAACCATCCGTTGGAGGCATGCGAGCGCCGCGGGCGCCATCCTCCTAACCGGCACGCTCGTCCTCACCTCTTGTTCTGGGTCGCAGAACGGGGGCGGTTCGGGCTCCGGGGGCGCTGTCCTGGTGATCGACCACTCGTTCACCGCTCAGTCGATCGACCCCGCGACCATTTTCCAGGTGACGGATGCCATGGTTGCGACCGGCATCTATCAGACCCTGGTGAGTTACGAAGGCAGCAACACCGAACCGTCACCGGAGCTGGCGAAGTCCTGGACCGTCAGTCCTGACGGCCGTGCCACCACATTCATCCTCGACGAACGGGCCAAGTTCGCCGATGGCGATTCCGTGACCGCCGAGGACGTCGTGTTCTCGTTGGAGCGGTTGCGAAACCTCAAGGCCAGTCCCTCTTATCTGATGGACGGCCTCACCGTCGCTGCGCCGGACGAGAAGACGGTGGTGATCAGCTCGGAGAACCCGGCGCCGTACATCCCCAGCCTGGTGAGCTCGACGGCGGCTGCCATCGTCGACGCCGACAAGGTGCGCGCCGCAGGCGGCAGTGACGCGGCTGACGCCTCCACCGCCGACAAGGCCGGCCAGCTGTTCACCTCGGCACAGAACGGTATCGGCAGCGGGCCCTATCAACTCCAGCAGTACGACACCAACTCGCAGATCACACTGGTCAAGAACGAGAACTGGTGGCTCGGCGATGCACCGTTCGAGCGGATCGTCATCCGCAACGTCAAGAGTGCACAACAACAGAAGTCCAGCATCGAATCCGGTGAAAGCCGGATCGCCATGGACATTCCGGGCCGGATCGCCGAAGACATCGACGAGTCCAGACTGACCGTCACCCCGTCGGCGTCACCAGAGGTCCTGTATCTGGCGATGTCCATGGATCCGGCGTCGCCGACATCCAAACCTGCTGTGCGTGAGGCGATCCAGCGTGGTTTGGATTATCAGGCACTGATGGGTCTGGCCGGTCCCGGAGCCAAACGCGCGGCAGGCATCGTGCCCGGACACCTGACCGGGGCCATCCCGGCCGACCAGGCCATCAGCACCGACGTCGCGGCAGCCAAGGCGTTGATCGAACAGGCCGGTGCCTCGGGTGCCACCATCACCTTCGACTACGCCAACGACTACACCCGGCTCGCAGGGGTCGACTACAACGTGATCGCCCAGGCCATCCAGGCTCAACTCAAGGCCATCGGACTGAATGTCGAGCTCAATCCGACTCCCACGTCCACGTCCCTGCAGCGCTACAGCGACGGCCAGACCCAACTCGCGCTCTGGTCCTGGCCGCCGGACTACCCGGACCCGGACAACCTGTTGGTGTTCTCCCCGGGTGCGCTGATCGGCGAGCGGGTGCACTGGGCGCCGGCGGCGGCGCCGGATGTGGTGGCGCTCAACGACGCCGCGCGCGCTGCCGTCGGCGATCAGCGCGAGTCGGCGTATCTGGCCTGGAACAAGGCGGTCGCCGCGCAGGCACCGTACGCGTACCTGTTCGAGCCGGCGTTCACGTTGGTCACCGCCAAGAGCGTCACCGCAGAACGGGACATCATGGCAGGCTTGAACCTCGCCGACATCACCACCAGCACAGAGACCGCGCAATGACCACCACCTCGGTGGAGTCTCTCGAAGCGTCGGTGGACGGCGCCGGCAACGGATCACCCGCCGGCGGCGGTTCCGGACTGACCCGGTTCGTGCTTCGCCGCGTGGCCACATCACTGGTTACTCTGCTCGGAATCACGGTGGTGTCCTTCGGGATCAGTGTGATGGTCCCGGTACGCGCCGAGACCATCAACCTCAGCCAGCAGGCGCAGGCCAATCCCGAAGTGGTCGAGGCCTTCCGGGAGAAGTTCGGCTTGCAGCTACCCATCTGGGAGCAGTACCTGCGCTATCTCGGCGGACTGCTGCGCGGGGATCTGGGAATCTCGCAGCAGACCGGGAATCCGGTGGGCCGCGATCTCGCCAGCTATGCACCGGCCACATTGGAACTCGTCATCACCGCCACGGCCATGTCGTTGATCGCCGGTGTGGTCTTCGGTGTCATCGCGGCGGCCTGCCGCAACCGTTGGCCCGATCACGTGGCCCGGATCGTCTCGCTGATCGGTGTCAGTCTGCCGACCTATTGGCTGGCGCTGGTCGGCTCAACGGTATTGTTCCGTCAACTCGGCTGGTTGCCCGGCAGCGGACGGCTGGACGCGATCATGTTGCCGCCACCGGAGGTGACCGGTTTCTACACGGTCGACTCGCTGCTGGCCGGTGACTGGCCTGCGTTCAGCTCGGCCGTCAGCCACCTGATTCTGCCCGCGTCGGTTCTTGCGGTGTCGACGCTGGGGATGATCCTCCGCTTCACCCGCAGTTCGGTCATCGACGGGCTCAACACCGACGCGGTCAAAGCTGCGCGCGCCAAGGGCTTACCCGCACACCGGGTGCTCATCCGCTACGCGGTACGAATGGCCTCGAGCCCCATCATCACAGTGACAGCCCTGTCGTTCGGGTTCCTGCTGGCCGCCACGGTCTACGTCGAGCAGATCTTCTCGTGGGGCGGGATGGGCCAGTACGCCTACCGGGCCTCCACGAATCTCGATCTCAGCGCCATCACCGGCATCGCCGTCGTCGTCGCCGTGATCTTCCTGGTGGTCAACTTCACCGCCGATATGCTCGCTGCCGTTTTCGATCCGAGGATCCGCCTCCAGTGACCACCACCGAATCCCTCGACGCCCGGCCAACGGTCCCGCGCAACACAGGAACACGGCGCGGCCGCACCCGGGCCCGCCGCGTTCCGCCGTGGCTGCGCAGACCCAGCGTCGTCTTCGCCATGATCGTCCTGCTGGCCTGGCTGGCAATCATGGTCATTCCGGCTCTGCGACCGTACGACCCCACCACCGCCGTCGGCCCGGCGCTGTCACCGCCAACATCGCAGTTCTTGCTCGGCACCGACGCACTGGGACGCGATACCTTGAGCCGCACCCTGGCCGGCGCCTCGGTCTCGGTGCTCAACGGAGTGATGATCGTCGTGGCCGCCGCGTTGATCGGCACGATCATCGGCCTCATCGCCGGCTTCTTCGGCGGCTGGGTTGACGAGATCCTGATGCGCATAGCGGATCTGGTGTTCGCCTTCCCCGGCATCATCTTGGCCATGGCGATCGCCGCCGCGCTGGGACCCAGTGTGCAGAACGCCGTGATCGCCGCAGCGATCAGCTGGTGGCCGGCTTACGCCCGCGCGGTCCGGTCCATCGTTCTGTCCCTGCGCGAATCGGAGTTCGTGCTGTCCAATCGGCTGGCCGGTGTCGGCACCATCCGCTCCATCGTGACCGATCTGCTGCCCGCCGTCGCGGGATCGGTTCTGGTGCTGGGGATGCTCGATATCGGTGGCGCGATCCTGTTCCTGGCCGGCCTTTCCTTCCTCGGGCTCGGTGCGGTACCGCCGACCCCCGAGTGGGGCGCGATGATCTCCGGCGCCGTGCAGTATTTCGATCAATGGTGGCTGGCGGTTGCGCCAGGCGCGGCGATCATCTCGGTGGTCCTGGCGTTCAATCTGATCGGTGACGCGCTGCGGGACCAGCTCGAGCCTCGGCTGCAGGAGATCTCAGGAGACAACTCATGACACTGCTCGAGGTTCAGGAGCTGACAATCGCGCGCCCCGACGGAGTCCCCGTCGTCAGTGACGTCTCGTTCACCGTGGACTCTCGCGAGGTCGTCGGCGTGGTCGGCGAATCCGGCTCAGGAAAGACGATGACCGGGATGAGCCTGATCGGGCTGGTCCCCCATCCGCTGCGAGTCACCGGTTCGGCGCGGCTGAACGGACGCGAGCTGCTGGCTCAGACACCTCGCCAGTGGCAGCGCACCCGCGGCCGCGAGGTGGCGATGGTGCTGCAGGACCCATCATCGAGTCTGCATCCGATGCTCAAGATCGGCGAACAGCTCACCGATCATCTGCGGGTACATCTCGGGCTGCGCCGCTCGGCAGCGCGGACCAAAGCGATCGACCTCCTGCAACAGGTGCATCTGCCAGAACCCGAGGGGCTGCTGAAGCGCTACCCGCACCAGCTCTCCGGCGGTATGAAGCAGCGCGTTTCGATCGCCATGGCGCTGGCGTGCGACCCGGCGCTGCTCATCGCCGACGAGGTGACCACCGCGCTGGACGCCAACATCCGGATCGAGATCCTGCGCCTGCTCGACGAGCTGCGCGAAGCCACCGGTATGGGCATCGTGTTCATCACCCACGACCTGGCCATGTTGTCGTCATTCGCCAACCGGGTCAACGTATTCCGCACCGGTCGAATTGTCGAAGCTGCCGAGGCGACCACGATCTTCCATCATCCAGAACACCCCTACACACGTGAACTGCTCGACGCCGTGCCGCGCATCCCGTGGAAGATGGGGTCGGCAGCGGAGGCCAACCGATGACAGCGTCCACTCCCCTGCTGACCGTTCGCGACGCGGTCGTGAAATACAAAGCGCGAGGACAAGCGCCCAAAGTCGCCGTGCGCGGTGTCAGCATCGACATCAACCCAGGACAGATTGTCGGCATCGTCGGCGAAAGTGGCTGTGGTAAATCATCTCTCGCGCGTGCCATGGTCGGCCTGCAGCCGACGGCTTCCGGCAGAATCGAATTCTGTGGCAGCGCGGTCGCGCCGCTGCCCATCCGTCGACGTGCCGCCGCGATGATTCCGCTGCAGATGGTCTTCCAGGACCCGTACGCGTCACTCAACCCTCGCCGCCGCATCGAAGACCAGTTGATCGAGGTGATTCGCGGAAGTCGACGGGCCATGGGGAAGCCCGCACCCAGCGCCGCTGAGGTCGCACAGATCGTCACCTCCGCCCTCGACAGGGTGGGTCTCGATGCCGGCTTGCGCAACCGCTACCCGCACGCGCTCTCCGGCGGACAGCGCCAACGGGTGGCGATCGCCAAAGTGCTCGCCGTGGAAACCAGAGTCATTGTCGCCGATGAGCCCATCGCCTCCCTGGACGCCTCATCACAGAAACGCATCGCGGCACTGTTACGCGAGTTGGTGGACACACTGCAGATCGGCATGGCGATCATCTCCCACGACCTGGCCGTCATCGCCTCCGTAGCCGATGTCACGGCGGTGATGCGCCAGGGTGAATTCGTCGAAGTGGGTCCTACTGAACAAGTTTGGACGGCACCGCAGCATGCTTACACCCGCGAACTGCTGGGCGCCGTCCCCGACCTGGTCGGCCGCTCGGCGTGACCCATCACCAGGAGACCATGTGACCGAAACGAAGAACGCTCTGCAGCACGTCCTCAGCGAGGGCGACGACGGCACCGACCTGTCCTCCGAACTGACCGTTTTCCCCACCGGTTTGGTGACCACGACACAGATTCCAAGCGGCCCGGACGGCTCCATCGACGGCGGCGACATCACCTCCCAGTCACGTCAGACACTGAGGAACCTCGAGGTGGCGCTGGCATCGGTCGGGGCGACGCTGGCCGATGTGGCACACCTGACGATCTATCTGACGGATATCGCCGAGCGCACCGAATTCAACCAGGTCTACCGCGAGATGTTCACACACCCCTACCCGGTGCGGTGCGCGGTGGGAGTGGCCGCGTTGGCCCGACCCGAGATGAAGGTCGAAGTCACCGCGCTGGCTTTCACGGGGTCCTTGGAGTCGCGCTCAGTCACCTCAATCGAGGGTGCAGAGGCACCACCCCGCCGCTAGCCTTTGCCGGGCGTCAACCGCTGCGCCGTCCGCCGATCAACCCCTGATCCGACAGTGGCACCGGTACCTGCCGCAACCGCTGCAACGATCCTTGAAACAATCGGACCCATGGCCGACGCTCCCGACCTTCCGCTGCCCGCACTGGGACAGACCCCCCACCGGGTCATGACCATCGCCGGCTCCGATTCCGGCGGCAGCGCCGGCCTGCAGGCCGACATGCGCGCATTTGCCATGCTGGGTGTGCATGGATGCGCCGCATTGACAGCCGTCACGGTCCAGAACACATTGGGCGTCAGAGCATTTCACCAAGTTCCGGTTGACGTGGTAGCCGGGCAGATCAGCGCCGTGGTGTCAGACATCGGCATCGAGGCTGCCAAGACCGGCATGCTCGCCTCCAGCGAGATCATCAGGACCGTCGTGGCTACCTGGAGGTCCGAAGGGCTCGACGGCGTTGTTCCGCTGGTGGTCGATCCGGTATGCGCCTCCAATGTCGGCGAACCCCTTCTCCACGCCAGTGCACTCGATGACATGCGCCATGAATTGATTCCGCTGGCCACGCTGGTCACGCCGAACCTCGACGAGGTACGACTGCTCGTCGGCATCGATGTCGTCGACGACGAGAGCCAACGCGATGCGGCCCGGGCTCTGCACGCGCTGGGACCGCGCTGGGCGCTCGTGAAGGGCGGTCACCTGCGCACCTCACAGACCAGCGCCGACCTCCTCTTCGACGGCGCGGAGTTCCATCAATTCACCGCGGCGCGAGTGGACACCCGCCACGACCACGGCGCCGGCGACACTCTTGCCGCGGCGATCACCGCCGCGCTGGCGCACGGTTACGCGGTTCCCGAGGCAGTGGGTTTTGCCAAGCTCTGGGTCACCGAGTGCATCCGCGCGGCATATCCGCTGGGGCGAGGCTACGGCCCGGTCAACGGCATGGCCAGATTGTCGCGCTGAGCGCAGCGTTCTTCGCCGTGCCCGCGAACTGCAGTATCTGCCCATCCGCAAGTGCGTGTCACCGTGGCCTCAAAGGCTGCAAACCTACAACTATGCGCAAGGCGCCATCAAGAGATCCACGGGACCGATCCCGCGATCGTTGAGCCCGCACCCCACACGCATGCAGCATCGACTCTCGCTACCTGGCGTACCGCCAGGATCCGGGCGGACTGGTCAAGAGGTTGACGTGAACCGTACCGAAGTCATTGATGTCCATGACGCGCTTGATGATCCCCTGCTGGTGC
This sequence comes from Mycobacterium sp. Soil_C_30, assembly GCF_057656995.1. Lineage (NCBI taxonomy): Bacteria > Bacillati > Actinomycetota > Actinomycetes > Mycobacteriales > Mycobacteriaceae > Mycobacterium > Mycobacterium sp. Soil_C_30. The sequence goes on from NZ_JBDGJH010000019.1 coordinate 87,311, forward strand.
TCACATCGGGCAGCGTGGATGAGCGAGGCGACTGGCGACTGCATTGCCCTCGAAGACTGCCCCTGATGCGTGCGATCACCGCCCAACAATCTCTACACCCGGTCCTACCCCGGCCACCACGATGGCCGGCCACCCCAACTCACTCCGGAGGCGCTGTTTGCCCGACTCCTCCCCGGTCCGGTGCCGCCGATGCCCGTCGTGGATATGCCCGCACCGCCAGCGACGCCATCGCCTCCACCGAATCCGTTCAACATTCTCGCCGCACTGCCATGACGACCGCGGCTGCAGCGAACTGTTCCGGCGCTGCCGCCTTGCATCAGGCCGGCTTCAACATTCCATCGAAGTTGCAGCCAAAGATCGCGCGGCCACCGCTCACGCAGGGGCCAAACTGGCCAAACTGGATACGAGTGAGCGGCCCCTGAAGGAGCAGTATCCCGTTGTAACGCAGGATATTTGCGCCCGGGTGTCCAAGGTCAACCTCGACGGGCGACAATCACCGGCACCCTTGCTGCCTGTGCGACCGACGTGCTCACCGATCCGAGCAGCATGCCGGCGAAACCGCCGCGGCCGTGGCTGCCTACCACAACCAGTTGCGCGGTTTCTGCGGCCGCGAGCAGTAACGCTGTCGGCGGACCCCAGTCGAGTTGTCGGTGGACATCGACGTCGGGGTAGCGCTCCTGCCAGCCTGCGAGACATTCAGCCAGATCGATATTCCCCCGTTCCAGACGGCGTTTCCAGTTCTCCGTCTCCGCGAGCGAGTGGTCGTAGTCAACCCAGGAGTGCACCGCGGTCAACCCGACCCTGCGGCGGGACGCCTCGTCGAACGCAATGGCGATTGCCCGTTCGGAAGCCGGTGAGCCGTCAACTCCAACCACCACGGGATCGTGTGAGTCGCTCTGCGCAACAGGGGAATCCGTGTGAACCACCGCGACCGGGCAGTGCGCATGGTGAAGAACACCCCGACTGACCGAGCCCAGAAGGACACGATCGTAGACACTGGTTCCGCGGCAGCCGACCACCAGCATGCAAGCGCGCCGGGATACTTCGCTCAATGTCCGCACTGGGTGGCCTTCCCACACTGCGGTCTCGATCGCCGGGGGTCGCCGATCGCCCGGCACGGATTCAGCCGCGGCCACTGCCGCATACAGAACAGCGGTACGCTGCTGCTCTTCAGCGAGCCAGAAATCAGCCGGCACTTCCGACCAGAGCGGGCCGTGCGCTGGTTCACGGACGTGGAAGACCGTCAGCGTCGCCTGCCGGAGCGCCGCATCACGGGCAGCCCACCGCACAGCCTGCAACGCCGAGGCGGACCCGTCAACCCCGACGACTACCCCATTGGGGGGAACACTGTTCATGAACAGCCGTCGGCGCGAGCGCCGTAGAGCATCACCGGGCACTTCAGCATGGCCAGCGCAGTAACGGCGGTGGGATGAAGAACCGTACCGACTTCGTGGATTTGCCTTGGAGGCGCGATGAACAACGCTATGTTGTGCGCGTAACGATCCAGGAACTGGCGTACGTCCCACAATTCGCTCACCAGGGCGCCGTCCAGCTCAGGACAGCGGCGCCGCCATCGGTCAAGGCTGTGCTCGATCCGCCCGTGCAGTTCTGTCCGGCCAATTCCCGTGTTGCGGCCGCAGCCCGCGGAGCCGGCTACCAGTCGTACGGGTAGCCCTCTCAGCAGCGACTCCTCCACCGCTATCCGCAAGATGTCGTCGGAGTAGGGCTCAGCGCTGATCTCGGCGACCACCCAGCCACGGCTCGGCGCTTGCTCGCGGAACAGCGTCACCGGGCAGTCGGCGGAGACCAGGAGTTCAGTGACGGTACTGACGTGATGACCGGGATGCGGTGTTGCCCGTGCGGATGCGCCCACACAGATCATCTCCGGGTGTCCGCACTGCACCAACGCTTGCGCGGGCGGGCCGTCGACCACAGCACCATCGACAGCCAACCCGGGCCGAACGAGCTTCGCCTGCGCCGTTGCCTCGGCAAGGGCTGCATCTGCCGAACGGTGCGCCGGAGACGAGGGCGGCAACGCACTGGCGGTATCGGTTGCACAGACGATCCGCAGCGGAAGGTGCCGACCAGCAGCTTCGACGGCCGCCCACCTGACAGCTGCAAGCGACTTGGCAGAGCCGTCCACTCCGACCACGACTGCTGCTTCAGTCCGCTCAGGATGGCCGGCACTCACCTGCGCCGGAGTCTCGCGCTGTATGGTCATCGCCCGCGCCGATTGCCGGCCAGTGTTAACTGCAGCCGAGCGATCCGTCGTGAGGATCGCTCCAGATCGGCCGCGTGCTCTTCGGCGCTGACGATCACGGCATCAGGCCCGGGGAACACGAGCGTTTCATGATCGTTGCGCAACCAGCGGACAACGTACGGTGGGCCGCCATCGTCGGATTTCACCTCGACAACCTCTCCGCGCTCGTCACCGAGCCCGTTGGTTCGGCCTTTGATCACCAGCCAATCTCCGACTCGTGCACGCATCACAACCCCTCGAATAATCTCACTTGCAACAATTCTCGGGTTACTGCCACGGCCAGGACAGAGACAGACGGCCTCGCGTCTGCGAGTAAAAGGTCCCTGACAACGGCAATCAATGCGATGGGCCTGACCCATGGGCGTGTTCGTAAGCAGCTACGGCTGTCGGCAGCGTCATGAACAGTCGATCCTCACCTATCGCCTCGATCATGCCGGCGGCTCTCAACGCGTCACGCAGATCCTGCTTTACCCTCGCCAGCGCGAAAACCACGCCCCGCCGCTCGCATTCGGCCCGCAGTCGCTCCAAGGCGTCGAGCGCAGTCAGATCCACCTCCACATTGGCTTCGACATTGAGCACAAACCACCGCACCGAAGAGGGCGACCTGTCGATCGCGGCGAGGGCACGTCGGCGGAAGTTCTCCGCATTGGCGAAGCACAGTGGAGCGTCGTACCTATACACCACCAGACCGGGTATCTGGGTCGCCTCCGGATAGTCGTCGACATCGTGCATCCCCGCCAGCCCTGGTACGAATCCTTGAACGCTATCGTGCGCACGTGCAACGCGGCGCAACAGATCGAGGATCGTCAAGCCCACCGCAACAAGCACGCCTTGCAGCACCCCGAACGTCGCAACTGCGACGGCGGTCACCACCGCGAGCACGAACTCGCTTCGGCGGAACCGTGCCAGCCTTCGAAACTGATGGATGTCAATCAGTTTGAGTGCAGCATAGACGACGATAGCGCCGAGCGCGGCCGATGGGATCAGGGCGATGGCCTCGTCCCCGATCGTCAGGGCGACGAGCGTGAACGCAAACGTCACGAGCGAATACACCTGGGTCTTGGAGCCCGCCGCCGCCGCGAGAGCAGTCCGGCTACCGCTGGAGCTCACTGGAAAACCCTGAGCCAGACCGGCTACCAGATTGCAGGAACCCAAAGCTCGAAGCTCGGCATTGGCATCGATCTCGTGGTCACCGGCACGCGTAGCAAATGCGCGCGCGGTCAACATGTTATCCGAGAACGCGACCACTGCGATTCCCGCTGCAGGCAAGGCGAGCGCTGTCAGATCCTCACCCGACAGCCCCGGCAGAGCAAACGCGGGCCACCCCGACGGGATCGTCCCGACGACGTCGATTCCGTGACGGGTCAAGGCGAGTGTGGCGACCAGCGAGGTCCCGACCACGATACCCGCCAGCGGCCCCGGGACATGCGGCATCCAGCGCTCGAGAGCCAGAACGCCCACAATGAGGACCGCACTCAGCACCGTTGTGGGCCAGTGCAGGTCGGTAACGTTCTTGGCGAAGTTCCACACCTGGGCCGTCAAGGTGTCACCGGCCGGCGAAGCGGTGCCGGTGATCCGACCGAGTTGACTCGTCACCATCGTTGCGGCGATACCCGCCAGATAGCCCACCAGAACGGGTTCGGACAGCAAGCTCGCGAGGAAACCCAGCCTGAGTAGGCCCGCGCCGAAACACAGCAGCCCCACCAGGATCGCCAGTGCCGCCGCGAGGCTCGCATACCGGGTCCCATTGCCCGACGCCATCGGCGCTAAGACGGCGGCCGTCATCAACGCCGTCGTCGACTCCGGGCCCACCGACAGCTGCCAGGAGGAGCCCAAGAAGGCGTAGATGATCAGCGGTGGCAACGCGGCCCACAGTCCGGCAATGGGACTCAGCCCGGCGAGCGCCGCATACGCGAGCGCCTGTGGAATGAGATAGGCGGCGACGCTCGCTCCTGCAAGGAGGTCACCACGGAACCAGCTACGTTGATAACCGATGAAGGCCGTCGAGCCGGGAGCAACTGCCGTGATCCAGCCGGACCGTCCCGGGTTGCCGCCAGTCCCATTGCGCATTGTTCAAATTCCCGCCACAGCGCCGTCGCGGGTCGATGTTTGGGCTTGCCGCAACAAACGCACACTACGGTTGAGCGTCAGAGGGATCAAATGTGTTGTCAGCGCGGCTCGCTCGGACAGATGCCGATACGCGTCGGCAACCACGGATGAAACCTCGGTGGGCGAGATCTCCGGGAACTTGGTGCAGAGCGCCGTGACAATGGTCTCCAACTCGTCATCCACCATCGTGGGGAACGAGCCGGCGATCTGCCCGGCAACGTGCTCGGTCAACACTGTCGGGTGACGATCACTGGTACTCGGGCGGCTTGCACGACGGCGTTGCTCACCGAGCCCAGCAGCATCCCGGCGAACCCTCCGCGGCCGTGGCTCCCCACCACCACCAGCTGCGCCGCATCGGCTTGTTCGACAATCCATCTAGCCGGACTGGTGCGCGCAACGATCGGGCGCACATGTACTTCGGGGTAGCGGTCCCGCCAGCCGGCCAGCTGCTCGGAGAGGATCTCGGCGCCCAACGTCTCCAGGTCGGCCCAGCCGACGTCGGGGATCTCGGTGTTGTCGTCACTACAGGCATGCAAAGCAACAAGATCCACACCGCGCCAGGATGCCTCCTCGAAGGCGAGGGCGGTGGCGGCCTCCGATGCCGGGGAGCCGTCGACACCCACTACCACGGGGGCGTCCTTGGGCGCCTGATGCTCGTCGTGCACCACCACGACCGGGCACTGGGCGTGATGAAGCAGGCCTCGGCTGACCGAGCCGAGGACCATGCCCGCAAGCGCGTTGAGGCCGCGGCAACCGACCACCACCAGCTCGGCGTCTTTCGACAGATGCACCAAGGCGGGCACGACGGCATCGGTGATGACGCGAGTGTCCACGGATACGGCGGCGCCCGCCGTGGTGGCGATCAATGCGGATGCATCCTCGAGCAATTCGCGTCCGCGTTCCTGTCGTGCCGAGGTGTATCTCTCAGATAGCGGCACGTCCACCCACTCCCCCATTTCAGGTGTCAGGACCACATGGGCCAGTGTGATGTTGCGATGACGCAGGCCGGCGTCCCGTGCGGCCCATTCGACGGCTGCCCGGGACGCCGGCGTGCCGTCGACTCCGACAACAATGCGCCGGTCGTGCGTAGATCCAGACATGGGGTCTTCCCTTCTCTCAATCCGGTGTTGTCAAACCGGTTCAAGGCCATGGCGTTCGTCGTCTGCGCATCGCCGCCACGGCAGGTCACCAGTGGTGTGGCCTCTTGCCGTCGCCGTCGGCGAGCTCATCGAGTTCCTGTTCCCACGCTGCATACCGTCTCCGGTTGAGAACAATCCGCAGAAGCGTAAGCAAACCCACGGTGGCCGCTGCCGCGCCGAGCCAGACCGATATCGCCGCCACCACCGCCGCGAGAGCGGCATCTGAGGAGTCCGGCGGCTCGGGAACCCGCTCACCACGGTCGTCCACCCAGATGGTCATCGTGTCGCCACGCAAGCGCGAGTCTTCGGAACGCACCACCGTCTCGTGCACCTCATTGCCAACCGTCCACCGCAGCGGCGTCAGGTTTCCCATTTCACGCGGGTCGGCAGAACCGGTGCTTTTTCCGACGACTTCGGCTGTGACTTGATGCCGGGTCGCCAAAGCTTGAGTGAGGTAGCTCATCTGAGTTGCGTGAACGGAAGTACCGACGGCGCCGGCGATCGGTATGAACAGGATGAGCACAATCGCCAGGAGCGCCGTGATGACCGCTTCTGTGCGATCACTGCCGCGCACCAGAGGATTACGACCCAGTACGCGCACCAGCCACGTGCTGATGACGGTGAAGTGTACGGTCTCCATGACAGCCCCTCCACGCAGCGGAGTTGACTTTTGTCTGCGCATACTGATCATTGCGACTGCGGATCCTTCGACTGCAGAGGCGAAAGTCACCGCTAATGAGAGGAATTGGCAAACAATGAGCGGTCTCGACACCACTCGATGACGTTGGTCATCGAGCTCGACGACTGAGGTAACTTGCCCACCGGAGTTCCGGCGTTCTACCGTCAGCTTCCGTGGGTCAGTCCGAAATCGAGGTGCCCAGCAGCGTGACACTGCTCGATGGCGCGCCCGTCGACGTACGCCGTTTGGAGCCTGTGGACCGGCCGGCGGCGTTGTCACTGGCTACTGGACTCGATGAGCACGAACGCTACTTGCGATTCTTCACCGCACATCCGGCTCAGCTCGACAAGTGGGCGGCTGGCGTGACGTCATGCCGTTTCGGCAACGTGTCGGTGGGAGCTTTCGGATCCGGGAAATTGTTGGGTCTGGCGAATTATGTTCGCGGCTCACGCACCGACACCGCTGAACTTGCCATTGTGGTGGCTCACGGTCAGCACTTGCGTGGCATAGGTACGGCGTTGCTCCGGGCACTGAGCGGGTTGGCGCGCGCTGAGGGCGTACACCGGTTTGTTGCCGACGTGCTGAACGAAAACCACGAAATGCACCGGGTTCTGATCGACGCCGGCTGGCCCCTCACGCGGCATCGGGACGGGGAGGTCACACGCATCGACATCGACCTGGGCAGCGGTCACTGAAACTTTCCCAGAGACGCGCCGTCGAGCCGTGTCGCGGTTTCGGCCAACGGGCGCCGGGGCGTCGGCGGCAGCTCGCCGGAACCCGCCGGCAGCCAACCGGCACGTATGAGCATCTGAGGGCACTCACGGTCATCGAAGGCCCATTCGCGCAGTCTTTCTCGTGTTTCGGGAACCTCGAGCGGCTCTGAGACGAGACAACTCGCCATACCCTGCGCCGTGGCGGTGAGCAGGACGGCGCTGGTCGCCTCACCCGCGCGCAGACGAGCCACGGCGTCATCGGTGGCGGTGCCGAGCGCCATGAGGACGCCACTGTCCTCATGGGGTGCCGATCGATAGGGAGTGGCCAATCGGGGTTCGGCGAACCGCCGCCCGGGAATCACCGCATTGCGGTCCGGCGCCGGGACGTTGCGAGCCGGCACACCGTCGTCGGACGCATGACGTCCTGTCCACGAGGACAATTCACTCACATACTCGGGGTCAGCGGCATGCGCGGACGCTGCCTGCGCAAGCAACCCCCGAAACTCGGTTGTGGGTTCGACTCGCCTCAAGGTCACCCCAAGGCGCGCGGCGCGGGCTCCCATCAGCGCGATGTCGCTGAGTCGCACTTCGGTGGCGCCGTATGAGCGCCGATCGGTGCGACGCCGTTGAATGGCAGCCGCCATGGCGATCTCGGCATCGGAAGGCGAGGACCGATGCAGCTCAACCGACGCCAGGTGGTCAGGTTGCGCGGGGTTCGGGAACCGATGGACAACCGCGCGCCAGCCCAGGGCTGCAAAGGCGATCGCGCAGTGGTGAAGAGCCGCGCCACAACTGATCAGCAGCTCACGACCATCAGGATCGGCGTGCGGCAGCTGCAACGCGGGCTGCGAGTACAGGTGCACACTGTGCGTGCCGACCCGCCACTGCCAGGGCTGCGAGTTGTGCAACGAGGGCGCGCGGTTGGCCATTTCCAATGCTGTCGCAACAGTGTCGTTGCTTGGATGGTATCCGCTCATGACCGGGAACCTGATCTGCCGAGTCACTCGCGGGTGACCGCCGTCTCGAATTCACAGAATGCGTCAAAAGCACGTGCTCCGTAGACCGTTGCCGGCCCGCCCTGCATCATGACCGCGACACCGATCGCTTCGGCCGCCTCTTCGCGAGTGGCACCCGCGTGTACAGCGCCCTTGGCATTGGCGGCCAGGCAACCATCACACCCCTGCACCACGCCGATCGCCAGCGCGATCAGTTCCTTGTGCTTAACCGACAGCGCACCGTCTGCCATGACAGTAGTGCTCAACTGGTCGAAGGCACGGTAAACCCCTGGAATCGACTGCCGTAACTCACGATGTTCGGGCCACAGATCATCGAGGATGCGATGAGACGGTAGTTCGCTGCTCATGCAATCATGTTGTCGCCGTCCTCGCCGAACCCGAAAGAGCCGAAAGTCACGACCTCTACGGACGTCTCACCCCGCAGAAGACCCTGCACGCGGTGACGTCGGACTCTTCACCGCTGGCGCTTCGTCCCGCAGGATCGGGCTGTGATGAACGTCGAATGCCGTTGACGGAACTGCACGACTGGCATGGGGCACCAGCAGATGACGAAACGAATCACGGTCGGTGTGGACGGGTCACCCGCGGCGCGGGTTGCGGTGGATTGGGCTGCGCGCGAGGCGCTTCTGCGCGGTGCCCACTTGCGCCTGGTGCACGTGCGACCGGTCGTGCACTGGGGGGCGGGGCCAAGCACGTCCCAGATTCTGTCCGACGCGCAGCGCGTTGTTGCCGAGGCCTCGGAGGGGCACTCACTGGTTGTGACTCAGGAATCGATTGAAGGCGACATCGTCGACACACTGCTCGACATCAGCCGGGAGTCCGGCTTGGTGGTCACCGGAAGCCGCGGCCTGGGCAGGGCGGCGCGCGCGGTGCTGGGCTCGGTCAGCTCGGCGCTGGTAAACCATGCGCACTGCCCGGTGGCGGTCATTCACGACGAGGATCCGCTGATGCCTCGCCCAGGCCGGGCACCGGTGGTCGTCGGCGTCGACGGCTCGCCGGCCTCTGACTCAGCTGTCGAAATTGCGTTCGCCGAGGCGGCCCTGCGTGAGGTGCCCCTCGTGGCGGTACATGCATGGCATCCCATGGCCGGGGCTTTTCACAACGACGCGGCGAGCGACGGGCACCAGCAGGCTGAGCAATTGCTCGCCGACCAGCTCGCTGCTTGGCAGGTGCACTACCCAGGTCTCGATGTAAGGCGTGTGGTGGCCAATGACGCGCCGGCACACCAGTTGCTCCTGCATTCGGAGGCCGCCCAGCTACTGGTGGTCGGTAGTCACGGCCGCGGGGGCTTCGCCGGAATGACGCTCGGTTCGGTGAGCGGGGCGGTTGCCCAATCTGCTCGGATGCCCGTCATCGTCGCCCGGCACTGACCGCCCGATCACAACGGCGCCGACCAGCGCAGTACCGTTCCACCGCCCTTGGCGGGCGCAATCGAGAAAGTTCCACCCACCTCGGCAGCGCGCCGACGCAGATTGCCAAGGCCGCTCTCGGTCAGCGTTGCAGCGTCGGGAATGCCGACGCCGTTGTCGGTGACCTCGATCAGGAGATCATCCTCTGCGGCGACCAGCACGGACAACTCCGTGGCGCGCGAGTGTCGCACCGCGTTACTCACCGCCTCACGCAACACGGCTTCGGCGTGCTCAGCCAGTTCAGCGTCCACCACCGACAACGGCCCGGTGTACTGCACCGTAGTCCGCAAGTTCGCGGTGGCGAATTGCCCAACTGCCTCGTCGAGGCGCTGCCGGAGCCGGGTGACGTCGGCTGACCCGCCGTGCAGATCGAAGATGGTGGTGCGGATCTCCTGGATGACGCTCTGCAAGTCGTCGATGCAATCAGCCAGCCGCCGTTGCGCCTCAGGCGAACGCGTTCGCGGGATTGTTCCCTGAAGCGCAAGGCCCACCGCGAACAGTCGCTGAATGACGTGATCGTGCAGATCGCGGGCGATCCGGTCACGGTCGGCCACCACGTCCAGTTCGCGGATCCGGCGCTGGGAATCAGCCAGCTGCCATGCCAATGCAGCTTGATCGACGAAGGCCGCCATCATCGCGAGTTGCTCAGGACTGAACGCGGGGGTATCGGGACCACGCATGATGACGGCCACGCCGGCCACCGTGTCGGTGGTCCGCATCGGCAGCAACAAGACTGGTCCTGCCGCCTCGAAGATGTCGGTACGTACATCATCGGCTCTGACCAGGCGCGGTTCACGGTCAGCAAAGACCCCGCCGATGGCGCTACCCACCACGGGAATGAGCGGCTCGTCGGTGACGTCGCGGCGGATGCTGCCCGCGGCTTCGATCACCATGAGCTCTTTGACATCGCTGGTCGGAACTTCGGGATCGGCGGGCACCGCCACCAACACCACGTCGGCGTTGGTCAGTTTCAGCGCCTCTTCGGCCACTAGACGGAACACCCCGGCCGGGTCAGCGCCGGCGAGCAACTGTGTACCGATATCGCGAGTCGCTTCGATCCAGGCCTGGCGGATCCGGGATTGCTCGAACAAGCGCGCATTGTCTATCGCGATACCCGCCGCAGCGGCGAGGGCCTGTGTCAGCACTTCATCGTCTTCGCTGAACGGCTGACCAGACGCCTTTTCGGTCAGGTACAGGTTGCCGAACACCTCGTCGCGGATCCGGATCGGCACCCCGAGGAATGTCCGCATCGGCGGGTGGTTGGCGGGAAACCCGACGGACGCGGGATGGTCGCCGATGTTGGTCAGCCGAATCGGTTGTGGATCATCGATGAGGGCGCCGAGCACACCGCGGCCCTGCGGTAGGGGCCCTATTTTTTCCCGAGTGTGTTCGTCGATCCCTTCGTAGATGAACTCCACGAGTTCGTGTTCGTGGCCCCGAACCCCCAATGCGCCATAGCGAGCATCGATCAACTCGATAGCGGTGTGCACAATGGTGCGCAGCGTTGAATCCAAGTTGAGGCCCGACGTCACGGTGAGCATGGCGTCGACCAAGCCGTCCAGACGATCCCGGCTCTCGACGATCTCATCGATTCGGTCGCGGACTTCACCCAACAGTTCACGCAGGCGCAGCTGCGACAGCGTCACCGCCATAGGGCGGAGTTGTTCTCCACTACCGGTCCCCGTACCGGTCACTCCGCCAGTCTGTACCTATTGTCCGATTTACGAAAGACGTTGTAATGGATTCTCAGCTGTAGTCAGGTCTGTCCTGCTGGTGCAGTTTGGAGGCGAATACGGCAGCTTGCGTGCGCCGCTGCATTCCGAGTTTCGTGAGCAGCCGAGAAACGTAATTCTTGACGGTCTTCTCGGCGAGGAACATCCGGTCGGCGATCTGTTTGTTGGTCAGGCCTTCGCCCAGTAGGTCCAGCAGAACCCGTTCCTGGTCGCTCAGTGTCGACAGCGGATCGGAGTGTTCTGCCGCATTGCGCAGCTTCGCCATCAGGGCAGCCGCGGCGCGCGTGTCCAGCAGGGAGCGTCCGGCGCCTACTTCTTTCACAGCGTGGGCCAGTTCCATTCCCTTGATGTCTTTGACGACATAGCCGCTGGCGCCGGCGAGGATCGCGTCGAGCATCGCCTCGTCGGAGGTGAACGAGGTGAGCATCAGGCACCGCAGATCAGGCATCCTCGAGAGGAGATCTCGGCAGAGTTCGATTCCGTTCCCGTCCGGCAGACGCACGTCCAGGACGGCGACGTCAGGCCGCAGCGCGGGAATGCGCCCCATTGCTTCGGAGACTGAACCGGCCTCGCCCACCACATCGAGCTCGGGGTCGGCGCTGAGAAGATCCATCAGTCCTCGCCGCACCACTTCATGATCATCGACCAGAAAAACTCTCACCATGGTCCGGCCTCTCGTGCGTGGCGACGCGCCGTCCAGGGCGCGAAACCTTGCGTCAGTATCGCTTACAGCGCGCTGTGATGGCCACAGATGAGCACCGAACAGTTGGTGTCCCGCACAGCATGGTGGGCTTGCCCGTGGACGCTGCTCGAATCGTTGTACGCCTGGCGGTGACCGACGACCAAGAGATTGATCGAATCAGCGTGCTGCGCCAGATAGTTGAGTGAACTCCCGCCGGCCGCGACGGCGACGATGTCCAGATCGGGATAGTGCCGTCGCCACCAGGCGAGTTGCTTGTCGAGTTGTGCGCGGGTCAATCGATTCTTCGCCGCGACATTCGGCGCGTCGACCACGTCGGTGAACCGGGGACGCCACGTTGCCAGAACGCGCAGTGGACACCGCCGCAATCTGGCCTCAGTCACCGCCACCTCCAGAATCTGGGAACGGTCGGCAGAGTCATCCACCTCGGCGATCACACATCCTTGCCCTTTCGCCAACGCATGCCGCCGGATGATGGCGACAGGACAACCGGAATCACGTGACACCGCTGCCGCCACCGAGCCGAAATGGCGACCCGTGGACCGTCCGATGCCCAGCCCTCCCAAGCACAGCAGAGTCGCGGAGTGTGAAACATTGATCAGCGCATGTTTCGCGTTGTCCTGGACGATCTCGACCTCGATCTTCAAGGCCTGATCCAGAGATTCGATGGCCATGAAGGCTTCGCGAATCGCGATCTCGGCGGCGGCGAGGTCACGTGCCGCCTGGTCGGCGCTTACGGGCGCGTCGCGAGGCTCGATCGCGTAGAGCAGCCGCAGTGGCAGATCGCGGTCCAGCGCCTCGTCAACCGCCCACAGTGCGGCTGTCAATGCCGAGCGCGATCCGTCGATGCCGACGACAACGGCCGGCGAGGGTAGTGACCGGTCCCTCATGGTGATCTCCTCTTCGCCTTCTCTTCTGGACGCTAGGCCCTCGTACACATGAGGTGTAGAGGCGAAAGTCCCTCCCTCTCGATCAGGTGGCCCAGGCGTCACTGCAGGCGAATCTGCAACACGTCGTCGATCGGTCGCCGAGGTGTGGCTGCGGGCAGGTCGTCCTGCGGCGGTACCGCTCCGACACGGACCAGCACTTGCGGGAAGTCCCGGTGCACAAGTGACCTGACGATCCCACGACTGACGTCCACTTCGATCAGATGCGTCAACGTACACGTCGCCAGCCCGTTCATCTCGGCCTCCAACAAGAGTTGCGAAAGTGCCTCACCGCAGCACACCATGTCTCGGCGAGACTCCCCGTAAGTGGAAAGCACAATGATCTCCGAGCAGTCCTCTGGCACGCCCAGTCGGCGTTCTGCGCGGTGACTGGTGATCGGAAACAGACGTCCGATGTCTACCCGGTCACTCTCGGCAGCAGAAACCAGCGAACTGTGCGGGATTCCATCGGAGTCTCCGAACGGTCCTGTCCACCAGTCCAGTTCGGCGTGGTAATCAGAATCGTATTGACGCAACGATTCGGTCAGAGCGGAGGCTTCGGCCAGTAGATTCCGATCGTCGTGCTTCACCACGTCAAGCATCACGACGCCGGCGTCGACGGCGTTGCGCAGCAGGGTCTCGACAACGGGCCAGTTTGGCGGCGGCCGGAACGGCAGTCTGTCGCTGCGCCGACACAAGATGGCCTTCGCTCGACGCCGGTGAGCGTTCGTGACGTAGGGCATCGGTTCGAAGTCGATGGACGCCAGATGTTCGGGATCGTTGGGATTCGGAAAATACTCGACACAGGCCGCCCAGCCCGCGGCGGCCATCGCCGCCCTGAGATGGTCCAGCACGGCCCCGCAGCTGAGCAGCGCCTGCCGACCAGAACCGTCGGTGGCCACCAGCCGATCGGGGTCCAGGTGCAGTTGCAGTCCGCGGCGCAGCGCGATCCACCGCCAGGGCTGGCTGTTGTGAATCGACGGGGCATGGCATGCCAATTCAACGGCTTGTTCGAGAATGGCAACGGTCGGCTGTTTGCCCGCCATGGTCGGCCTTCCTACGCACCTACCAGATAGGTTGTGCTCGCCGCCACCGGCTGGGAAGAGTCTTTGGTCATTACCCGGTCGCCGAGGACTTTTGACCCACTTCAGGTGGGGACCTTTGAGCGAGACCGTGGGACACCCGGCCGCAGCGCCCGGCACGCCACCGCGCCAGGATCTTGTCATGGCCAGGCCATCAACATTAGCTGCAGGCGATGACATCTGGTTTCAGACCGCCGACGGCGCCGTTGAGATCCACGAAACGCACACGGGTTTGGTCATTCTCGCGGGCGACCGTGCCTACAAGACCAAAAAGAGCATCGCCACCGACTTCCTCGACTTTCGTACCGTCGAAGCGCGGGAAAAGGTGTGCGCTCATGAGGTGACGCTCAACCGCCGGCTGGCACCGGACAGCTACTTGGGTGTCGGCCACTTTCACTCCCCCGACGACCTGCCCCCGGAACCGGTGATCGTGATGCGTCGGTACCCGGACCGGGTTCGGCTTCGTTCGATGGTGGAACGAGGCGAGCCCACCGAAGGCCATCTCGCCGCTCTCGCCGAGCTTCTCGCTCGATTTCACGCCGAGGCGGACTGCTCGACAGCGATCAACGCTGGCGGATCTGTCACGACGATCGCCGAGCGCTGGCAGGGAAACCTATCCGAACTGGATCGGTATGCCGGCGAGCTGGTGGCCGCCGACGCGGTGTGCGAAGCGCGCCGCCTGGCGATGCGCTATGTGGCAGGCCGCAACCCGCTGTTCAGCGCTCGGATTCTCGAGCACCGGGTGGTTGACGGACACGGTGATCTGATGGCCGACGATATCTTCTGCACAGCTGATGGTCCGATACCGATGGATTGCCTCGAGTTCGATGACCAGCTGCGCTATGTCGACAGCATCGATGACGCGGCGTTTCTCTCGATGGATCTGGAGTTTCTCGGTCGGCCCGATCTTGCCGCACATTTCCTGGCGCACTATCGAGCAGCCAGCGGCGACCAGGCTCCTGAGTCGCTGGTTCACTTCTACATCGCGTATCGCGCAGTGGTGCGCGCGAAGGTGGACTGCATCAAGTTCACTCAAGGACACCACGAGGCACGCGCCGATGCCCGTCGCCATCTCGATATTGCGCTGGATCACCTGCAGGCTGCCACCGCTCGGCTCATCCTGATCGGTGGTGGCCCGGGAACCGGAAAGACGACATTGGCCAATGCGCTGACCGAAACGCTTGACGCACAGGTCATCTCCACCGACGTTGTGCGTCGGGAGCTGCAGCAATCCGGGGAATTGGTTGGTGAAGCAGGCCAATTGGACAGTGGCCTGTACGCTCCCGGCAACGTCTCCAAGGTGTATGCCGTTGTTCTGGAGCGCGCCAGCCGCCTTCTGGGTCAGGGACGGTCGGTGATTCTGGACGGCACCTGGCGGGACGCGCGCCAGCGGCGCAGGGCCCTCGAGGTCGCCCAGCGTGGATCCGCCGCGGTGGTCGAGATCGCTTGTGAAAGTCAACTTTCCGAAGCTCAAGATCGAATAGAGAGTCGCAGGTCTGCGACCTCCGACGCGACTGCGCCGATCGCAGAGTCGATAACCACCGGCGCTTGGTCTGGCGCACACACCCTCGACACCAGCCGGCCACTTGCCGAATCGGTTGCCGAAGCCCAACGAATCTGTTGTCTGGCCTTCTGAGGGCTACTACTGGAAAGGAAATGTCTGATGCACGCACTGGTCTATCATGGCCCTGGGCGACGAACCTGGGAGCAGGTACCTGACCCCGTGATCCAGCGGGCAACCGACGCTCTTGTGCGAGTGGATGCGGTGACCATCTGCGGTACGGATCTGCACATCTTGAAAGGTGATGTCCCCGAGGTCCAAGCGGGCCGCATTCTCGGCCATGAGGCAGTGGGAACCGTCACTGAGATCGGGCCGGCAGTGGAGAGGCTCTCCGTCGGTGACCGCGTTCTGGTGTCGTGCATCAGCGCGTGCGGTAGTTGCCGGTACTGCCGCGACGGCCAGTACGGTCAATGCCTCGGCGGCGGAGGGTGGGTTCTTGGTCACCTGATAGACGGAACTCAAGCCGAGTACGTGCGGGTTCCGTTCGCCGACAACAGCACCCACAAGATCCCCCCGGGGGTGAGTGATGAGCAGATGGTCATGCTCGCCGACATCTTGCCCACCTCCTACGAAGTGGGTGTGCTCAATGGTGCGGTGCGCCCCGGCGACGTGGTGGCCATCGTCGGTGCGGGCCCGATCGGACTCGCCGCGGTCCTGACCACCCGCTTGTACAGCCCGGCACACGTCGTGGTGATCGATATCGCAACCTCGCGACTGGAAGCGGCCCGCAAGTTCGGCGCCGACATCGTGGTCGATTCGTCGTCGCAGGACGCCCGGTCCATCATCGACGACCTCACCGGCGGCCTCGGCGCCGATGTCGCGATGGAGGCAGTCGGGCTCCCAGAAACATTCGAGGAGGCCGTCCGGCTTGTTCGGCCCGGCGGCCACGTCGCCAATATCGGGGTTCACGGCGCGCCCGCCACCTTGCACCTCGAGAACATCTGGATCAAGAACCTGACGATCACCACCGGCCTGGTGGACACCCACTCCACGCCCACTTTGATCGGGTTGGTGGCCGGCCACCAGCTCGACACCTCGCCGATGATCACCCACCGGTTCGGATTCGACGAATTCGACCTGGCCTACGACGTTTTCAGTCAGCCCGGCGACACCGGCGCGCTGAAGGTCTTGCTCACCGCCACCCATCATTCAGACAGCGAGCCCCAGGAAAAGTCATGAGCGAGCCGACAGGCGACAACGCTGCTAAATCGCCGCTACCGGTGGTGGTGGGAATCGACGGATCTGAGAGCAGCCTCAACGCCGGACGGTGGGCGGCCTGCTTGGCACACGCGCTTCAGACCTCTCTGCACCTCGTCCACTCCGAAGCCACAGCAGGTTCATTCCTGTCCGACGCTGCGGTGGTGGCGATCAAGGCGGCAGCCACCGCCGACCAGTACGGAGCAGCAGAGAAGATACTGAAGATGGCCGAAGAGACCATGCATCAGAAGCTTCCGGCTCTGCCGATCACGACGGAGATTGTTTCCGAACCCGCGGATGTCGCACTGATCCGGCGCAGTCGTCGAGCACAGTTCGTCGTGGTGGGAAGCGAGGACATCAGTCGCGCCGCAGCTCTACTCCTCGGTTCAACGACGTTGACCGTTGCAACTCGAGCGGAGTGCCCTGTCGTGGCGCGTGACGTGGCGACACCCAGCAACGCGAACGTGCTTGTGGGTGTGGGCTTAAACGCCTCCGACTCTGCGGCATTGTCGTCGGCGTTCAACTACGCGAAGATTTTCGGCGCGTCGGTGATCGCAGTCCACGCCTGGACCACCAACATGCCCGCTGATCACGCCGCGCTCCCCTATCTGATCGATTGGGACCAGGTGGAACGCAGTGAGACGAAAGCGCTTGCCGCTGCGGTCCAACCGTGGGCCGCCCGCTTTCCCGACGTAGACGTCCAGTGTCTCGTGGACCTCGCCAAACCGAGCCGTGCATTGCTGGATCGCGTGGCCAACGCACAGCTGGTCGTCGTGGCCACACGACGCAGCAACGCCTTGTCGGCCGCGCTCCTCGGGTCGACCACGCTGAACCTGCTGCATCACAGCCCGGTGCCGGTGATGGTATGCCGGTGATCAGGGCGTCGGTCTCCGGTGACGAGTGCCCTGATGACCATCGATGACAGTCCTGGTGAGGCGGCAGCACCCGATCTGCGAACCGTGTGTGCGCGTATGCGGTTGAGCACTTCGGCAAGCATGGGTTCGATCGGTCGATACTCGATGTGTCGCTGGCCACCGGTGTGAGTGAATCGAAGTTGGTGACGATGTTCGGCTCGGTCGCGGGACTACGCCGCGCCTGCGACGAGTACGTCCAGCAGACGGTCCGGGCCGCAAAAACCGAGGCGCTGACCTCGCCGGACCCGAAAGAATGGCTGAGACAGGTGGCGTCCATCGAGACTTTCGCCCCGACGATGGAGTACCAGGTGCAGACATTGCGGACGCGTGACGATGCAGGCCGTGTGCTGATGCAGAAGATGACCGACAATGTCGAGCGCTACCTCGATGATGCAGTGCGAGCGGGAACGGTGCGGCCCAGTCGCGATCCGAAAGTGCGGGCTCGGTTCCTCGCGACGTGCAACGGCGGAGGGTTCCTGTTGTACCTAAACCAGCACGATGACCCGAGCGACATGAACTCAGTACTGCGCGACTACGCACGCGATATGATCGCCCCAGCTCTGGAGGTGTTCACCTACGGGTTGCTCGTCGACGACTCGATCTACCGGGGTTACGCGGCCGGCATCGAAATGGCCTGATTGCGTGGATTTCCCGCAACCAGGCCAGTTCCTGGCATGGACTTACGCTGCCCGCGGCGAGTCCGGCGCCTGCGCCCTGTCTTCCGGTGCCCGGACACCCGCCGGAACCCAACCGACATAGGTCAGGTACAGCCCGATCAGCGTCATGAGCACCATCAGTGCTTGCCACCAGCCGTCACGGCTCAGCAGGAATTCGGCGGTGGACACCGATACCTGAGGCAGCGCAAGCAGGAGAACTGCTTTCGCGGTGATGGCCCAGCCGAGTATGGACACGATCATGGCCGGGGCGCCCCGCCAGCGGGTGTGTGACGCGATGACAGTCAACCCGATCAGCAGTACAAAGGCGCCGGTGACCCAGAACCACGCCGTGCTCGCCGTGAAGTCGGACATGAGCGTCGGCATCTGCGAGCCTCGCGCCACCGCGGCGATCGTCATCACCACCAAGTACGGCCCCAGCACCCGAGCAAAGGCTCGTGTGCTGCTCGCGTCTGGCTCTGAATTTTCCATCATCTTTACCTCCCCGTCGAACGTGGGTTGCCGGTGACGGCCGATTGTCGCCACCCAGCGTCATGACACCAGCAGCGACGGCAGTGGCAGCAGAGGAAGAGGTTTCGATTTCGCGGTGCCCTTGGTCATCGAGCACCCGCGAGCCCGATTGCGCCTGTGAGGGTTGCTGCCCGAGGAGGTGAGTGACCGCCCCACATGTCAGCCGTAGTGCCCACGAACTGAGGACCTACGACTCCAGTACACAGCTCACCGCGCGGCATACCGTCTTCTGAGATTCTTTGGGAGGAACGGAAATGTCAGCCTTTTCGCCAGTTTTGGGTGTGGTGGTGGGCGTCGATGGGTCGCCGTCGTCGACGGCCGCGGTGCGGTGGGCGGCGTGCGACGCGCAGCTGCGCGATGTCTCGCTGACCATCATCTGCGTCACCGCACCTCTGATCACCGGCGCCGGCGACGGTTACGACGCTGCTGCCGCTGCCGAGTTCGCCCGGTGGCAGGCTGAGCAAGCCCGCGGAATAGTCGACCGCGCAATGGAAACCGCCGCGCAAGCGAGTTCGCCGGGCCGCGCTGAGCAGATCACCACTCGAGTCATCGATGGCGCCGTGGTTCCCACCCTGGTCGAGCTGACCGCCGACGCAACTCTGGTGGTGGTGGGGTGCCGCGGCACCGGCGTGGTCACACGAGCGTTGCTGGGCTCGGTCAGCTCAGGGTTGGTACACCACTCTCGATGCCCGGTTGCCGTCATCCACAGCGAAACTGCGGAAAGACCGTCCGCCAATGGGCCCGTGGTTCTCGGCGTCGATGGCTCGCCGGCATCGGAGCTGGCCACAGAGGTTGCCTTCGGGGAGGCCGCCAGGCGGCACACCGATCTGCTGGCCCTGCACGCGTGGAGCGACCTGGGCCCACTCGGGTTGCCGTCCACGAACTGGTGTCCAATCGAATGGCGCAATATCAAAGAGCGCGAGGAGAAGGTTCTCGCCGACTGGTTGAGCCCGTGGCAGCAGCGTTACCCCGAAGTATCGCTGCGGCAGGAAGTGGTCTGCGATCAGCCCGCGCCGAGGCTCCTCGAAGCCGCCCGCGACGCTCAGCTGCTGGTGGTCGGCAGCCACGGCCGCGGGGGTTTTGCCGGCATGCTGATCGGCTCGGTCAGCTCAGCGGTGGTCAACTCCGCCGCAGTCCCGGTGATCGTCGCCCGCCCGCGAGAATGAAGAAGGAAGATCGCTGTGAACACCTCACCTCAGTCAGATCCCGAACGCCCGCACGTGTTCGTCCACCATCGACATTCGCCGTATGGCACTCCGCCGGCGGGGTACGGTCAGCAGGTTGACCACCACAAGCACCCACGCCAGCACGACGAAGTAGAAAGACTGGCCGATCACCTCAGTGCGCTCGAATCCGAACTGTCCCGCGTCCGTCGCAGGATCGACGACCTCCTCGGCGCCGACGATTAGGGCAGACCTCCACCTGTAAGCCGGTCCGCGTCAGCGAACCCGTCAGCGCTTCTTCTCCGAAGTCGAAAAGGACCGGCCGGGACGCGCATTCCGGTCGAGCACCGGCAACCCGCGGGCGGACAGCACCTCGGCCGCTCCAGTCGCTTCGCTACGATTCAGCCGCTATGGCGCACAATCGGCGTTCGTCTGGGCGCTGCACAGATCGAATAGTCCCTCGACCGGACCTCTGACCACCCACTCGTTGTTTCGGCTGCGGTCCGGCGTGGGCGGGAACTGCCGCTCAAAAACTGGATGGATTTGTAGCCGGTGGCGCATGTTCGCGCATAGGCACAATCGGCCGCAGACTGTCTCCCGTGCGGGTTCCGCGAGAGGAGCGTGAAGGAACCCGACAGTGCGGCAGAAAATCCGGGGAGACTCTTGCGAATCTCGTTGAAGCGCAATTCAACCTACCCGTCACAGCGACGGCAGACGGTGAGACCGCATGCGGTGCCTTCATGAACCTTGAGTGTCCTGGGGGTCGTGATCAGTGCCTCTGGCCTGTCGCGGAGGCTCGACATGGTTCTCGGCTTTCTCTTCGCGACGACGCATGTACGCATCGGCGGAAACCAGGCGTTTGATTGCATCGAGCACTCTGATGTTGACCATGGTCATGACTTCTCGTTCGGATTCGGAGGCAATGATGGGGCGGTCAAACGCAATTCGACGAGCACTCTCGCCGCCTTGAGATGCATCGCAGCTTGCTCGGTGGCAGCGGTGAATTCGCCGTCATAGTCGTTGTGGGTCTGCGCGATCGCCGCCAAGCACATGTGCGACGCAGAGTGGGCATCGTCGGCGGCGGCGGACAGCTCAGCGCTGATCTGCGGATCGGGAGCCGGTAGGTGTGCCGGCACGCCAACCGCCGCGGCGTCGTGAATGCGCTGGCAGGCGTCGTTGAAAGCGATTGAATCCCAGCGCCGTATCGCTCGTTCGGACTCGTCGAGCGAGTCGTCGAGTTCGTCGACATCCAACTGAGCCGACGACCACCAATGTTGGACGGCAACTTGTTTCGCTTCTACGCCGGTGGCCGGATCGTCCGACCGCGGCATCGTGGTGATCACCAGGGCCAGGCCCGCGACAAGCGCCGCGGCAGCGGCGATGATCGCGGTTGAATGCCCTGGGCGACCCAGCCACTCGAGGAGCCCCTCGGTCTCCCCGAGGGGCGCACCGCACTCACCGCAGGTGTCCCACTCCCTTGGATTGTCGTGACCATTTGCGCATGTCACCATGCCTCGGTCGGTGTCGGCGCTGATGTCCAGCGGAATGTCTGTGAGGTCGCGAGTCATCGGGGCCGCACCACGATCACGGGCACGTGCGCCGAGTGCGCGACGGCGGAACTGACCGAGCCGAGTAGCATCCCGGAGAAGCCGCCCCGTCCGTGGCTTCCGACGACCACCAACTGGGCGTTCTCTGCTTCCTCGAGCAGCCACTGTGCCGGCTTGTCGCAGACGACACGGCGTCGCACCGTCACGTCGGGGTACTGTTCCTGCCAACCAGCCAGGCGCTCTCCCAGCACCTCTTCCCCGCGTTGCTCGAATTCATGCCAGTCCAAGCCAATTACCGGCAGCACTCCGAGATCGCTCCAGGCGTGCAGGGCGATCAGATCGACCTTGCGCCTGTCCGCTTCGGCAAACGCCAGCTCGGTGGCTGCTTCGGAGGCGGGAGACCCGTCGATACCGAGAACTACCGGAGCTGACGGATCCGGCAACCGGCCGTCTCTTGTGTGGATCACGGCAACGGGTCCATACGCGTAGTGCACCAGCCCACTGCTGACCGATCCCAACACCATGCGCCCGACCGCACCCATTCCGCGGCTGCCGACGACGACCATCAGCGCGTCTTTGGAGGCATCGGCCAACACGGGAATGGCCCCGGAGTACCGCACTTCCGTGTGCACTTCGAGGTGGTCATCGGTAGCTGCCAAGACCTCGCGAGCCCGGTCGATGACGTTGGCGGCGGCCTCGCGTTCTGCTTCGGCGATGGTGGTGGGCAGCGGAGCGACGGGCCAGCTCATCACAATGGGCTCCACCGCGTGCATCAGGGTGATCGGTGCTTTCAGCCTCTTGGCTTCGACGGCGGCCCACCGGACTGCGGCGTCGGATTCTTGTGATCCGTCCACGCCGACCAGAATGCCGTGGCGGGTCTCGTTGTTGGTCATCTCTGCTGCCTCCGCTCACTTCGGGTTTCGAGATGAGAAGTACGTTGTCGAAATGACCATCACTGCAAACACAATGGCAATGATCACCGCTGCTGTGGGCCAGTCCATGACAGCTCTCCCATCTCGCTTGGGCACCGTTCTCTGATGCTCAAAACGCTATTGGCCCGGGCCGCGTGAAGGCAGGGTCGTTGGTCCCGTTCCGCGGGTGTCGGTAGTCACCGCCTTCCACCTCTGGCTCTTCACGATTGCGGCGCCGGCCGGTGCATGAGATACGCCACCACGTCACGCAGAGTGCGAAGGCACCGGTAGTCCGATTCGGGAATGTCGACGCCGTACCTGCGATGGAGCCTGCGTAGGAAATTCAGCCAGTCCATCGAATCCAGATCGACTTGCTCCCGCAAGAGTCGATCGTCGTCGATGGCCGCGACGTCGACCTCGGGAGCGATGGCAGTCAGTTCGGACAGCACACCGTCTCGAACAACCTCGGCGGATTGCATGGCTACCGTCATTTCTCCAGAAGGTCTGGTTGTTGAAGGAACCCACCGACAGCACCAAGGAACAACCCGCCGCGATGGCCATCACTCCCGTCACCCATCCGGGATCTGCTGTGCACCAATAGATGTCGTCGTTATGAAAATCCAGGGCGTACAGACCGGTGAGATAGTGCATGGCCACCGCACCGTGGACATGCAACGCTCCCTTGGGCATGCCGGTAGTGCCGCTGGTGAAGTGCAGCAGCGCCGGATCCGCCGCGGTTGTCGGCTCGATCGGTGCGCGCTCATCGGCTGCCCTCATCCAACGCCAGAAGTCTATCGAGTCGCGGATCTCCCCGCCGTCACCGACGTCGTCTACGACAACACAGAGACGCACCGTGGTGAGCTGTGCCCGAATATTCGCGATCTTGCGCCGGTACAACGTCGCGGTGGTGATCAGAACGTCAGCTTGACCGAGCGTCAACCGGGTTTCGATCGGCTCTGGTCCAAAAGCCGAGTACAGCGGCGACACAACACAACCGGTGCGCAAGGCACCCAGAATGCTGATGTACAGCTCCGGGCAGGCCCCAGCAGCGTGAACACCCGACGCCCCTTGGTGCCCCGAGGGCACGCAGCACATTGGTGAACTTCCGGGTGTGTCGTCCCAGTTCCGCGTATGTCATCGTCCTCGTCGGTATCGCGCCGTCCCCCGACCTCGCCGCCAGGAACCGCAGTGCGACACGCGCCGCCAGCGGTCCCTCGGCATGCCGATCCACGGCGGCATGAGCGATGTTGCAGCACCCCGACCCCATGTTCGCGCAGAGGTTCGGTAGTGTCGCCCAGTCGAAATCGGTCCGTGCTGACTCGTAGTCCAGCAGGTTCGGGGTCAGCTTCCAGTCAGCAGAGGACTTGGCGATGACAGTCATATGGTGACCTCGCCCGTGGGCGACGGCAGAGTGCCGCAGCGTCGCGCCCTTCCCATGTTGGCCATGACCCGTTCCAGGAGTGCCTCGTAGGCTGTCCCATCGTCGAGCACCTCGCGGAACCCGTATCGCTTCAGGAAGACGTCGATGCGTCGGTCGATGGGCCAATCTGCGTAGGTGGCGCCGGTGAGCTCAGAGTTCAAAAACTTCCATGCGACCGAATCCAGCTGGTCAGGCGGGAAGTCAGTGTTGGCACTCGGAGTCATAGCGGTCCTTCTCGAGAAACTGACGTCCATTTTTTGGCCTGCACGCCGTCTGCAATAGAGACAAAAGTCACTACGTTGCGCGGTGATTCTCGGGAAGGCCGAAAAGTGCCCTAATTCCCTATCGTCGGGGTCGTCTCGGCCCTGTCCGACCCAGACATCACACCCGAGAATGTTCAGATGGCCAACAATCCCACCAAGCCGGCGCTCGACAGGGTTCGCACCTTCAACAAGTACGTGCTCAATCCGGTGATGCTGCGGCTGGCCGGCCGCGCACATTGGTATGCCGCCGTCATCCATCACACTGGGCGAAACTCCGGGAGAAGTTACCGCACACCGGTTGTCGCGGACCGCATAGATGGATTCATCGTTCCGCTTCCGTACGGCACCCACGTCGACTGGCTGCTCAACACGATTGCCGGGAACTCGGCCACCATCACTGCGCATGGGCAGACCAGCGCAGTAACCGACCCGCAGATCATCGACTGGACCGCCGCGCTGCCGTTGCTGAAGCAGCCGCACAGGCGTGTGTTCAACCGCTTCGGTGTCAAGAACTAGGTCAGATTCAAGGAGATTTCGTGACGTTCTGTCACTGCCGTCCGGTGAACACGACGTGAACTCGCAGACGCTTCAGGCCCATTCCTGTTGCTCTTTCTCGACGACTGTTCGCTGAGGAAGCCCACTCCGTGTCCGAGCTGGGTGAAACCCGAAGCCTCGCCGGGTTGACCGCCCGTCAATTCCCTGGCCGGAGCCGCTCTGCCGAGCTGAACCGCGCCGCGCGCCGATGAATGCCGTGGGCATGTCCACGGGTGCGGCGGCGTGGATGGGCGCTCAGTAGAAGCTCCGCGTAGAAGACCTTCTTCGTGAATTCGACCAGCACCAGGTAGGCCGCAGCCAGACCCACCAGGGCGGCGAAGAACTGCCACGGCAACGCGGCGAAGCCCAAATGGCCGGCGACCGGAGACACCGTGAGCGTCACGCCGGCGGCGATCACCGTCGCAGTCGCCGCGACCAGCGCCGCACTCGGTCTGCTTCGCAGGAACGGAACTCGCTTCGTGCGTACCGCGAAGATGATCAAGGTCTGGGTAGCCAACGACTCCACAAACCACCCAGTGCGAAACTCCGGCGAGCACCTCCGGGATCGAAGCGGTGCAGACGTCGTGTCGACTAAGAGTGCCTCGGTGCAGAACCTGCGTCATCGCGTCAGCGTCACCGCGCCGCGTCCAGCAGCACGCGTCGTTCGGCAGCGGCGATCGCGCGGCGGGCTGAATTCAGTGCGTCGGGATTGACCGACACCGAGGTGATGCCCATCCGTACGAGGTGTTCCGCGAACGTCAGGTTCGTCGAGGGTGCTTGACCACACAATGACGAGGTGATCCCGAACTTGCGGGCGGTTTGGATGATTCGTCGGATCGCGTGGAGCACCGCCGGGTCGGACTCGTCGAACAGCTCCGCACACACCTCGGAGTCCCGGTCGACGCCGAGCACGAGCTGGGTCAGATCATTGCTGCCGATGGACACTCCGTCGATGCCGAGGCCGATGTACTCCGGCAACCAATGCACCACCGAGGGTACTTCGGCCATCACCCAACGATGCATGCCGCGTTGACGGCTCAGCGGGCTGGCATCAACGAGGTCCAGACACCTCTCCAGTTCCCACTTGGTCCGTACGAACGGGATCATGAGATGGAGATTGGGTGAGCTCTCCCGCACGCGCGCCAGTGCCTGCAGCTCCAGGTCGAACAGGCTGGGATCACTCACATAGCGGTAGCAACCGCGATACCCGATCATCGGGTTGTGCTCCATCGGCTCGTAGGCGTCGCCGCCGCGCAGACTGCGAAACTCATTGCTGCGGAAGTCAGTTGCCCGATAGATCACCGGTCGGGGTGCGAACGCAGCGGCGATCCGGCCCAGCGGCTCGGCCATCGCATCGACCAGGGCCGACTGTTCTCCATGCGCGATCAAGTCACGTGGATGCCTGCCCCCGACCGCCTGGGTCAGCATGAATTCCGCGCGCAGCAATCCCACACCGTCGCAGTCCGTGGCTGCGACCGCTTCGGCGTTGTCAGCCATTGCCAGATTGACGTACACCTTGGTCGCCGTCACTTCGGCCGCAGGACCCACCGGTGGCTGCCCGACCGTTGCCTGGGCGCGAGAGGAAGCGACAGATTCGACGTGTCCCGGGAACACCTGACCGTGAGTTCCGTCGACTGTCACCAAGATCCCGTCGTGCAGGTCGGTGGTCGCGCTGCGGGCTCCGACCACACACGGAACACCCAGTTCCCGGGCCACGATTGCAGCGTGACACGTCATTCCACCGGAATCAGTGACCAGTCCGGCGGCCCTGCGGATGGTCGGCAGCCAGTCGGGATTGGTCATGGGCGCTACCAGAACCTCTCCATCACGCAAGTTGTCCCCGTCCTGGGGACTCTGAAGCACTCTCACTCGCCCGGTACCCAAGCCAGGCGCGGCCGCCAGCCCTCGCGCCAGCGCGGCGTCCTTCTGGGTACCTGGAGCTGGTGAATGCACCAACGTCGTGATCGGCCGAGCTTGGACGAGGTATGTCTGGCCGCCGGCGATGGCCCACTCCGTGTCTTGGGGGCAGCCATTGTGGCGCTCGACAGCAATGGCCAGTTCGGCGATACGCCGCAGTTCGGTGTCGTCGAGCACCTGGGCATCGGCCTTGGCGGCATCCAGGGGCACCCGTTGGTCATGTCCGTCAGGACCGCGGATGATCTTGAAGCTCTGGTGTCCGACATGAAGATCGAGCACGTCGAGAGCATTCTTGGCCACAACGTAGGTGTCGGGCTCCACCGCGCCGGAAACCACCACCTCCCCCAACCCATAGGCCGCTTCGATCACTACGCGATCGCGGGCCCCGCTGCTGGGGTCCGCGGTGAACGCCACGCCCGCCTTGTCAGACTCGATCATCTGCTGCACCACCACCGCCATGGCCGGTTCACCCGTGAAGTGGCGGCTGGAGCGGTAGGCCACCACCCGAGGCGAGAACAGCGACATCCAGCAATGCACGATGGCTTGGCACAGCGCGTCCTCACCCGCGATGTTGGTTGACGTCGCATTCATTCCCGCAAACGAGGCGTCGCGGCCGTCCTCTCCTGTGGCCGACGAGCGCACGGCCACAACGCATCCGCGGCCGAGTCGCCGGTATCCGTCAAGGGCCGCCGCGAGAACCCTGTCGGCCAACCCCGCTTTCGAGACGAGTTCTTGCATCTGTGCGCACAGCTCGGCGAGCCGGCCGGAGTCCCCGACAGCTTGTAACGCCGCATCGTGCAACGCTCGTAGTTCCGCACCGACCTTGCCTGCGCGCATCGACTCCTGGTAGGCCGCACGAAGCAACACATAGCCAGGCGGCACCGGAAGACCAGCCGCCACCAGCTCGCCCATGTTGGCGCCCTTGCCCCCCGCCTCCTCGGCGTCGGCGATGCCGAGCTCAGCGATGTCCTTGACAAACCGATCGTCGTGCATGTTCTCACTGTCGCCCAAGCCGCCCGATCTGCGTAGCGCCGCAGGACCACACCACCTCGGCGAAAGTCCCACCCGGGGCGTGCCTTTGGTCCATTGCCCGGGTTGCACGCCGGGCGCAACGACGATGACCAAAGCACCCACAGGTTGGCAGCGTTCGCCTCCAGCGCGGAGCCCGGTTCCAGTGGTGAGCTGTCGGAGCAACGAGAGGAGTCCGTGATGACCGCACCACGTCGTCTGTTCCGGCACAACCGTTGTGCCGAGACCACCTATATGGTCACCGACCGCCTACACAACGACCGCATGGTGTGCGTAGGGGCCGAGGACATCACCAGCACTGTGTCCGGTTGGCTGCAAGAACTCGGCGTGCGCAGCACCCTCGTCGATCAGCTCGGAGGCCATGTCGCAAGGGGCGACTGGCCTGCGGTGCACGCCATTGCCGATTGCCTGGCCGTCGATGTCTGCGTGGCCTCGGCACCATGACCGAGTTTCTCGGCGCTGGCGACGCATTCGTCTGGGCGCTCGGTACCGATCCCCGCCTGCGCGCGCCGATCGTCACCGTAACGATGCTCGATCGGTCGCCGGATTTTGATGTTGTGCTTGATCAATTCGATCGCCTGAGCCTGACGGTCCCACGGTTGCGATCGCGTATCGCACCGTCACCCCCGCCGATGCCACCACGGTGGCAGACCGATCCGGACTTCGATCTCCGCTTTCATGTCCGCCGACTCGCCGCGCCGACGCCCGCAACGTTGGACACTGCCGTGGAATTCGCCCGGCTGGCCGCAATGGCCGACTTCGACCATGCCCATCCCTTGTGGGAGGCGACTGTGCTGGAGGGACTTCCGGAAGGCGGTGCGGCCTTGATATGCCGGCTTCACCATTCGATCACAGACGGTGTGGGCGCCGTCGCCGTGGCCGCAGCACTTTTCGGACCCGACACCGACACCGCGCATTCTCGGCAGTCAGCGCACGCACAGCGCGAGTCGGTAGCCCAGAGGTCCGCGGTCGACTTGCTGGTGCGTGAAGCTGTCAGCGCACTGGCCGGCACGACGAAGCTCGCTTTCGACGGCGCTGTTCACCCGGCGCACACCGCACGATCGGTCCTGGCCACGGGGTCCTCACTGTTGCGCAGTGCACGCCCAAGCTCCGGGCCGCATTCACCCACCATGCAGTGCCGCAGCTCGGCCCGCCACCTGGCGATGCTCGATGTCCCCCGCGCACCGTTGCAACGGGCCGGCCACATAGCGGGGGGATCGCTCAACGACGCCTTCCTGGCGGCAGTGGCCCACGGTGTGCGTCTCTACCACCGGGTGCATGACGTCGTCAGCGAGGAATTGCTGCTCACGATGCCGATCAGCGTACGAAAACCCGGTGATCCGCCTGGCGGCAACCGGACGATGCTGCTTCGCTTCGAGCGGCCCTTGGCGATAACTGACCCCGCCGAGCGTATACAGGTGATCCACCTGCGTACTGACGCAGCCCGGCACGAAAAATCGTTGCGCCACACCAATCTCGTGGCCACCGCACTCAGGGTGGCCCCACGTAGCTATGTCAGTTCCGCTCTGCGCCGGGTCGACCTCATCGCCAGCGACGTTCCGGGACTTCCCGCACCGGTGGCGTTCGCGGGTGCCCGGGTCCGGGCTCAGTACGCCTTCTCCCCCACTCTCGGAGCCGCCTTCAACATCACGTTGCTGTCCTATGCCGACACGTGTGCACTCGGCCTCAATGCAGACTGCGCCGCGATCCCGGATCTGACGCAGTTTCGCGATTGCATCGAGGCTGGCTTCGATGACGTACTCGCGTTGGGGCGTTGAGCTCTACCGGCCAAATGCTCCACGGGATCGGGACTTTCGGCCACATCCGCCAAAAGACGAACTGCGTAGCGTGACAGCCATGTCCAACGCCACACAACTCACCAGCGTCCTGCCGGAAAGTGAATGCTGGAATCTGCTGTCCAGTGTCTCGCTGGGCCGGCTCATCACCAGCGTCGACGGTGAACCGGAAGTGTTCCCCGTGAACTTCGCCGTTCAGAACCGAACCGTGCTGTTCCGGACAGCCGAAGGCACCAAGCTGGTCAGCACTGCGATCAACCACAATGTGGTGTTCGAGGCCGACGACCACGACGACAGCCAAGGTTGGAGTGTCATAGTCAAGGGCTTCTCTCGAATCCTGCACAATGACGACGAGATTGCCGTGGCCGAGCAGGCGCAGCTACGACCCTGGGTGGCAGCGGACAAACAACACTATGTCCGGATCCGACCATTGCGGGTAAGCGGACGCCGGTTCCTGTTCGACCGCACGTCCACGTCGGCGTAGCGCCCACCGTTTCAGCGAGTGCGATGCAGGTCCGCACTCGCAGTGGCTGCAGCCTTCTCGGCCTGCACGATGTTCTCAGCACGACGCTTGATGCCGAGCAGCATGCCACGGCTGGTGACGGCAAGGGCCGGCCCGGCAAGCTCGGTGGCGAGAACCTCACCGGGGTGACGCAACGCCGTGCGTGATCGGATCAGCAACCTGCAGCGGTCATCCCAGCGAGGAAACACGTGGAAGGACCACACGGCATTCCATTGCTGGCGAGCCGGTGTCGCACGGAGCACGATCGACTGCCCCTCCACGATGTCGACGACTTCGAGCGCAAGTCCGTCACTGAGACCGAGCCATCCCTTCGGGGCCAGTCGAACGACGTCGCAAGGATGCAGGTGCTGCCATTCCTCGTGGATGACCTCGGCGTTGCGGTAACGCAGACCCAGCATGTTCTCCAGCTTCTCGTAGCTGTACAGGCCGCCGCGGTCCTGTCCCATCTGCACCAGCCACGGCCACACCGCGTTGGCGGGCGCATCGATCCACACCCCTTCGGTGGTTTGGACCACCGGCGCGTCCACCAGATCATCACCCGGCAGACTCATGGAACATTCTTCTTTGGTGGTTCCCCAATTGCGGTAGTACCGCCTTGCGACATAGATCAATGCCGCAGCGGCAACTGTTTTTATGGTTCTGTTCGGCATGAAATGCAGCTTGTCGCCAAGAACGCTCCCCGCCTAGGGCCAGTGGTCACTTTGTTCGGCGCCGGT
Source organism: Mycobacterium sp. Soil_C_30 (assembly GCF_057656995.1). NCBI lineage: Bacteria > Bacillati > Actinomycetota > Actinomycetes > Mycobacteriales > Mycobacteriaceae > Mycobacterium > Mycobacterium sp. Soil_C_30. The sequence continues at coordinate 117,752 of NZ_JBDGJH010000019.1, forward strand.
GTGCAGTGTGTTTGTAGGCGGCGTCGGCCAAGAGCACGGTGGGAATCGCGGAAAAGGCGACTGTGTAACCAGCGATCGAGGGCCCGGCGTGGTGCAGCAATGCCGCCGCCGGCGGCGCATAGAGCAAGAGCACCAACAGCACCAGCTCGACCAGCACCGCAAACACGAGCAGCAGGTTCGTCTTCACCGGCAGCCGCCACGCTTGGCGAACGGAGCTGCGGCAGGCAAAGGCGTTGGCCGCCTGGCCCAAGACGATTGCCGCGAAGGCGGCCCCGGAGGCCATCAGCACGACGTGGCCGCCGGGAAACGACTGCCCCGGCCGCCAACCTCCGGCTGCGAACGTGGCCACGAATGCCGCCAACGCCACCGCGGCCTCCACAGGTCCCAGGACACCGAAGGCACGAGTGAGGACGGTGCGGTTCAGCAGGCGACCGCCCACCGGCGGGCCGTCCAGGGTTTTTCTGTCGGGCGGTTCGGCTCCCAAGGCCAACGCGGGAAATACGTCGGTGCCGATATCCAGAGCCAGCACCTGAAGTACACCGATCGCCAACGGAAAGTGACCCGCCGTCAGAGCCCACACCACGAACGGCGCCAATTCCGCAACGTTGTCGGCGAGATGGTAGGTCAGAAAACGGCGGATGTTGGTGAAAGTCGACCGACCCTGCTCGATCGCCGCGACAATGGTGGTGAAGTCGTCGTTCAGCAGCACCACGTCGGCCGCCTCGCGCGCCACATCGGTTCCGCTCCTACCCATGGCGACACCGATGGCGGCTTCACGTAACGCCGGTGCGTCGTTGACGCCGTCACCGGTCATCGCAACGACGTGCCCGCGGCGTTGTAACGCGCGAGCAATGCTGAGTTTGACCTCCGGCTCCACACGGGCGACCACCACACCGTCTCTGTCGAGAAGTTCCCCTATCCGGTCCAGATCGGACGGAAGCTCATGTCCCAGCAGGGCCCTCCCCTGCTCCATCAGCCCGACATCCCGGGCGATGGCCTCCGCGGTGTGCGGATGGTCGCCGGTGATCATGGCGACACGAATACCGGCACGACGGCACGTTTCGGGAACGCTCTTCACACCGGATCGGGGCGGATCATGCAAACCAACCAGACCCAAAAGTGTGAGACCGCGTTCGGCGACATCGGCCGATTCGGGTACCGGCTCACCCGGCATCAAGTCACGACCGGCGACCGCCAATACCCGCAATCCTCGCCGCACCAAGTGATCCAGCGCCACGTCTGCACCAGAAACACTGGCGCACAGAGGGATCACCGACTTGGGAGCTCCTTTGACCACGATGCGACCGTCGGTGACCACCGACATTCGCCGACGGCGCGGGTCGAAGGGAAACTTCACCAGATTCGCGTCGACATGATTGATGTCCGCGCCCACCCGGCGGGCGAAGGCATCCAGAGCTGCCTCCATCGGATCTCCGCGAGCCATCCAGATTCCCTCTACTAGGTGTACTCGCCCTGTTGAACACTGCACGGCCGCCCGCGCCATCGGTGGAAGCGCGTCGACCGCGCCCGGCGGGCCCGTCACGGTGGCCACTGGCTCGTAGCCATCCCCGAAGATGTCGACGGCGCCCGCCGGCGTCCACGCCTGAACAACCGACATCTCGTTCTGAGTGAGCGTTCCCGTCTTGTCGGTGCAGATGAACGTCGTCGAACCCAGTGTCTGCACCGCTTCGAGATGTCTCACGAGGGCGTGCCGGCGTGCCATGCGTTGCGCGCCCATCGCCAACGACAACGTGACCGTTGGTAGCAGGCCCTCGGGCACCACTGCGACGGTAACCCCGACCGCGAACAGAAATCCATCGGCGGCAGGCATGCCCACCAGCAATGCCACGCCGAAGAACATCGCTCCCACCAGCACGGCCACCATGGCGATCACTCGCGACATTCGGCTCAATTCCCGCCGCAGGGGTGTCACCGTGGACGTCTCTCCCGATGTCAGGTCGGCGATGCCCGCGAGCTTGGTGTCCGGGCCGGCAGCGAAGACGCGCGCGTTGGCTTCACCTTCCACGACGAAACACCCCGCGAACACCGCGTCGGAAACGCCGGGATGCTCGGGCACGCTTTCACCGGTCAGCGCCGAGGTGTCCACCGACAGCGCGGCGACACTCAGCAGCGTCATATCCGCAGAGATCCGGTCCCCCTCGGCGAGCACCACCACGTCGCCAACAACGAGGCCCTCAGCGTCGATCTCCTGCAGCGCGCCGTCTCTCACGACGCGAGCCCTCCTGGGCAGCATGCGTCTCAGCCCTTCGGCGGCGTGTTGAGCACGCTCCTCCTGCGCGAACGCGAACAAACCGTTGAGGACGACGACGACCATGATCGCTGTGCCCAGCTGTGGCATACCCGCGATGAACGCCAATGCCGCTGCGGCCCAGAACAGGAGGGCAAAGAAGTGGCCCATTTCCTTGATCAAGCGCAGCAGCCACGGTGTTGTGCGCCGGACCGGAAGGCGATTGGGTCCGTTTTGGGCCAGGAGGAGAGCCGCCTGGAATGACGACAGTCCCTCCGTGGTGGCCCGCTGGGCTTCGGTTTCGGGCATCTGTTCCAGCCGATCGCAGTGCAGTGACCCGCTCCTGACGACACCGCCGGGTGGGCGCTTTCGAACGTAGCCCGGATTGGCTACGAGCTCACCAGACCATCGACCTGTCTAGCGAGGACTTCTGTCCCTAGTCGACCACAGCGAGCGAGTGGTCAGATTCGTTATCAGCACGATTACAACGAAAGGATCTGTCATGGGCAATCTCGCTGTGCAACAACACCGTCCGTTCTGGCCGGAGGTCGCAGACTTGTTCTCGGGGCTGCCGGCATGGACGAATATGCGACCCACGTTCGGAGGTCACGTCATCAAGGTCGAAGACGAGATAAAGGACGGCAACTATCAGCTTCAAGCGGAGATTCCAGGTGTTGACCCGGAGAAGGATGTCGACGTCACCGTGCGCAACGGAGTCCTCACCATCAAGGCCGAGCGAAGCGAGAAGAAGGAGGCCAACGGTCGCTCAGAATTCTCCTACGGCTCGTTCGTCCGATCGGTCACGCTGCCCGTAGGCGCCGACGACGAGAGCATCAAAGCGACCTATGACAAAGGCATCCTCACCGTGACTGTTCCGTTGAAAGAGCCCGCGGCACCGGAGAAGCACGTCTCGATCGAAACGGCGAAGTGACCCGGTCGGCGGTCCCGGCACATACTCGGCGTCGGGACCGCCACCCGTCCCGGCAAAGGACAGGAAACTGCCATGCACGACAAGCACTGGTCAGTGGAGATCACCACCGACGAAGAAGACGGTCGTACCACTGCGGAAGCGAAGCTGCATTGGGGTGAGCGAACTCTGGTCGGCACCGGACTGGCCCGCTGTAACCCTACCGACCGCGATATCGCCGACATCGGTGCCGAACTGGCCGCCGCGCGGGCGCTGTCGGATCTGGCGGAGCAACTCCGTGCCGTCACTCGACACCACATCGAAATCGCCACGGACGCACCGGTGACCACCTTGCATTGACCCCCGACCAGCTCTGAGGAACTTCGATGACCTCCACCGACGACAAGCTCACCCGCGGCGAACCACGCCGGGTATTCCGGAACCGCCGGGAAGCCGGTCGCATACTTGCTGGACTGCTGTCTGCCTATCGCAGTCGAACCGACGTACTGGTCCTTGGACTCGCGCGGGGCGGCATCCCCGTCGCGTGGGAGGTCGCCGCGGCACTGGGCGCACCTCTGGATGCGTTCATCGTCCGCAAGCTCGGCGCTCCCGGCCACGAGGAGTTCGCCATCGGCGCCTTGGCCCGTGGCGGCCGCGTCGTGGTCAACGATGACGTGATCCGCGCCCTGCGCATCACGCCACAACAGCTGCGCGACATCGCCGAGCGCGAGGGGCGTGAGCTCCTTCGCCGCGAAGCCACCTACCGCGGCGAACGGCCGCCCATCGACGTGGCCGGCAAGACCGTGATCCTCGTCGACGACGGTGTGGCCACAGGGTCGAGTATGTACGCCGCGGTACAGGCGCTGCGCGATGAGGACCCCGCCGAAATCGTCGTCGCCGTGCCGGCGGCTCCCGAGTCGACGTGCCGGGCCTTCGCCGAGATCGTCGACGATGTGGTGTGTGCCAGCATGCCGATGCCGTTCGTGGCCGTCGGCGAATCCTTCTGGGATTTCCGCCAAGTCAGTGATGACGAGGTCCGCCTTTTACTGGCCACGCCGACGACCGGCCCGGCGACCGCCGAACGTCTCACCGCACCCACGCCGGGCGAGGTGATCGGCCGCTGCGCGGTCGAGGCACCCGGCGGTGTTCCGCCGGGCGAAGTTCTCGAAGAACTCATCGGTGACGCCACCGTTGTGCTGATCGGCGAAAGCTCCCACGGCACACACGAGTTCTACTCCGCACGCGCCGCGATCACGAAGTGGCTCATCCAGGAGAAGGGGTTCTGTGCGGTTGCCGCCGAGGCCGACTGGCCGGACGCCTATCGAGTGAATCGTTTTGTACGGGGCCTCGGCTCGGATCACACGGCCGAAGAAGCGTTACGGGGCTTCGAGCGGTTCCCGGCATGGATGTGGCGCAACGTGGTGGTGCGCGACTTCGTGGACTGGCTGCGCCGCCACAACCAGCGGTGCTCGGCCACCGGCCAGACGCAGGCCGGTTTTTACGGGCTCGACCTCTACAGCCTGCACAAGTCGATGCAGGAGGTCATCGACTACCTGGACACCGTGGACCCCGCAGCGGCGGCGCGAGCGCGCGACCGGTATGCGTGCTTCGATCGCATCTCCGGCGATGACGGCCAAGCGTACGGCTTCGCTGCCGCTTTCGGCGCAGGACCGTCCTGCGAACGCCAGGTCATAGCGCAGCTGTCCGATATGCAACGCAACGCGCTCGATCTGGCCCGACGTGACGGCCTGACGGCCGAAGACGAGCTGTTCTATGCCACCCAGAACGCCGCGACCGTACGCAACGCCGAACAGTACTACCGTGCCATGTTCGGCGCGAGGGTGACATCGTGGAACCTGCGCGACCAGCACATGGCTCAGACCCTAGAGGCCCTACTGGCCCATCTGGACCGCCAGAACGGCAGCCAACGTGCTCGTATGGTGGTGTGGGCGCACAACTCTCATGTTGGTGATGCCCGCGCCACCGAGGTCTCGGCAGATGGCCAACTGACGCTCGGACAACTGGCGCGCCAGGCGTTCGGCGACAGTGTTCGCCTGATCGGCATGACCACGTACTCGGGCAGTGTGACAGCCGCCAGCGAATGGGGTGGCCTCGCCGAACGCAAGGCTGTCCGCCCGGCGCTCAACGGCAGTGTCGAAGAACTGTTCCATGAGAGCGGGCGAGATGAATTCTTCGTCTCGCCCCTGATCACCCGCGCCGCCGACGAACCGTTGTCGACGGTGCGGCTGGGGCGGGCCATCGGCGTCATCTACCTGCCGGCCACGGAACGACAAAGCCACTACTACCACGTCCGCTCGGCGGACCAATTCGACGCCGTCATTCACATCGACCGAACTCGCGCCCTCGAGCCGCTCGAAGTGACCAGCCTCTGGGTCGCCGGTGAGACACCGGAGACATATCCGACGGGGTTGTGATCGTTCGTGACACACACGGCCACATCGCGGCCCAGCTCCATCGTCACATTCACAGCGAATCCGGCGCTGGACATCACCACCGATACCGATGTGGTTCGCTGCATCGAGAAGCTACGATGCGGTCCGACCCGATATGACCCCGGCGGCGGCGGAATCAACGTCGCTCGCGTTGCGCACAGCCTCAACACCGCTGCGACAGCGGTGTTCCCGGTCGGCGGACCCATGGGCCAGACGATCCTCGAACTGATGAACCAGGCCGCAGTCCCCGTCAGGCCCGTGGAGATCGACGGACAGACCAGGGAGAGTTTCACCGTCAACGAACGCGCCTCCGGGCAGCAGTACCGATTCGTCATGCCCGGGCCCACCATGACGGCCGCCGAACAGACCCGGTGCCTGGACGTCCTACGTGAGACAACACGGGGCGCCCATTTCGTGGTGTGCAGCGGCAGCCTGGCGCCTGGCCTCACCCCCGATCTGTACCAGAAGGTTGCACAGATGTGCCGCGAGACCGGGGCGTTGATGGTCGCCGACACCTCTGGGCGCGGTCTGACGCACATCCGGTCGGACGTCTACCTCCTCAAGGCCAGCATGCGCGAGCTCCAGGACTGTGCGGGCCGCCAGCTCGCCGACGACTCCGCGCGGGTCGACGCCGCCCGCAACCTCATCGCCCGAGGCGTCACCCGTATCGTCGTCATCTCGTGTGGGGCGGCGGGAGCACTGCTGATCACCGACACGACCGCCCTGCGGTTCCCCGCCGTCCCGGTGACCAGCATGAGCGGTGTCGGGGCGGGCGACGCCCAGGTCGCCGCAATGATCACCGGTTTGGGCCGCGGATGGTCCCTGGAGAAGTCCATGAGGTTCGGCGTGGCCGCCGGCGCCGCCATGCTGCTGACCCCGGGCACCGATGTCTGCCGCGCAGAAGACCTCCAGCGATTGTTCGGCGCCGTCCCAGATCCCGTCCAAATCCACTCATAGACAACGTGTCGCCAAAGTCCCTCTACCGAGCAACCTTTCGCCTCTAATGCAGACAGTAAGGCCATGTCATCGTGACAGTATGGGAAAACAACGATTGGGTTTCGCCGCAGTCATGGCCGCAGGATGGGCCGCCGCGTTCTACCGAGGTGTACTTCGCCCATGGATGTACAGCTGGGGGGCCCACCTCGGCGAGATCGTCAACACTTCACCGGGTGACGAGTTGACCGAACCCGAACTTCCGCGGACCACCCGCGCCATTTCGATCCCGGCATCGGCACGCACCGTGTGGCCCTGGTTGGCGCAGATCGGCGAGGATCGTGGCGGTTTCTACAGTTACTCGTGGCTGGAACGGGCGCTGGGTGCTGTGATTCACAACGCGGATCACATTCATCCGGAATGGCAACAATTACATGTCGGCGACACCGTGTGGCTCGCCCGTCGATACGGTCGTCGGGCGCGTCAAGTAGTCGCCGAGGTCGCCCCACCCTCACATCTCGTGCTGGTGTCACCGGCAGACTTCGCGCGTCTGAGAAACGGCGAGAAAGCCAGGGGCCTGTGGAGTTTCACCCTTCATCCGAGCAGAGAAGGCGTCCGGTTGGTGGCGCGCGGAAGCGGCGGCCCAGTCGGCCATTTTTGGTTCGACGTCCCGCATTTCATCATGGAGCAGAAGATGCTGCGCGGCATCCGGGATCGTGTGGTCAGACAAAGCACAGCATCCACCGCCTCGACCGAGCCCGGTACCGACGAAACCTCGCCACGCAATTCCGTCGGCGCGACCCAGGGCTGAGAAGTTGAGACTGGAACGTCAAATTTGTCCGGTGGTCGTCGGTGTACTCGACTCACAAGCAGCGCTGTGTGCTGCCGAGTGGGCCGTCGACGAAGCCATCGATCGCGCGGCACCGTTGCGACTGGTTCACGCTGTCGACGCAGCGCAGGTGGGCGAGCCCGACGTCAAATTGCGGTTCGCAGCCGATGTCCTACTCTCTGCGAGCGCGGCAATCAGCGCGCGCGGTAGACGTGTCGATCTCGATGTGGCGATCATCAACGGCTCCCCCAGGCACATCCCGACCCGAGAATCGGCAACGGCGAGTCTGCTGTGCATCGGTATGGACGGTCGTCTTCGCAACGGTGCGACTGGAATTGGGTCGACCGCGCTCGCCCTGGCCCGTGGCGCACACTGCTCGGTCGCCATCATCCGTGGAGGCCCGCCTCGTTCCGTCCTGACCGCGGAACGGATTGCGGTATCGGTCAACGGCTCAAGACACAGTGTGGCGGCGATCGAGGCGGCCTTTCGAGAAGCACACCTGCGGAAAATATCGTTGCTCGTGGTGGCCACCACGAGCAAGGGAGCGGAAGGGGCCAACGGATTGATGGCGCCGTGGCAACGCCGACATCCCGACGTACGGGCGGAAACCGTGGCCACCGACTCGTCACTCTTCGAACACCTCGCCGCCCAACCCAGCCAGGTCCGAATGGTCATCATCGGCGCGGATGAAGTGGACCTGTTGACCACGGCGATCAATTCCCGGACACCGCTGACCGGGGTCCGAGCCGAGTGTTGCATTGTGGTCGCCCGCGCGCATCAGGCGGATTGAGCGGTCTCCCCTGCCACCGCGGTAACCCAAGCCCGTACTTGGTTGGCGTCGCGGTAGTCACCCGCCATCGACTTGGTCATCGCGTGGGCGGGAAATCCCTGCGCATCGCGGAGCAGACGGCCCCCGAATGTCGCATGAGACCGCGCACCAACTCTGTGCGCGAGCCGTCGCACCCCCCGAGGGGCGGGGGCAAAGGTGTCGACCTCCTGGGCCAACGGGCCGCTACTGACCAGCCAGACCCGCCGCTGACGGAGATCGTTCTCATGTCGTCTGACGAACCGCCGGGCCTCCCGCAGCCATCGATTCAAGTACAGCGCGGAAGCCACCACAACGGCATCGACATCACCGACGTCATGAACGTCACCAGCGCGGCGCACGACCACCTCCCACCCAAGGTCGGTGAATGCATCTCCGATCATGGCGGCCAGACCGGCGGTCCCACCGCGGCGAGATGCATAGGCAATCAACACGCGCATCACAGCACCCCTTCCGTCTCATGTGATTCCCCTGAGGATCCATCATCAGAGGTGCCGCAGAGTAGGGCATCTGGTCCTTCCAAAGGGGTACCTTTCGGACTATCACATCGCGGTTCGGGCGGCAGATAGTGGCTCTATGGAGCAGTTGTCCGCTCTTGACGCCGGTTTTCTCGAAGCCGAAGACGCCGACCCGCATATCAGCCTGGCCATCGGCGGTATTGCCATCCTGGACGGGCCGCCGGAGCCCCAGGACGTGCTGATGGCAACGCTCACCGAGCGGCTCACCGCCATTCCGCGCTTCACTCAGGTTCTACGGATCCACCCGTTGAGATACCGAGCACCGCAATGGGATTCCGATCGCCACTTTGACATCGGCCGTCACGTGAGACGGGTGGCGGTCCCGCAACCCGGCGATGACACCGCGCTGTTCGATCTCACCGCCGACATCATGGCTCACAGGCTGGATCGAGAACGACCATTGTGGGAGTGCTGGGTCATCGAAGGCCTCAATGACAATCGATGGGCGATCTTGATCAAGCTCCACCACTGCATCGCCGACGGCATCGCGGCCACCAACACCCTCATCAAGCTCTTCGACGACGGTGGAGGCGCCACCTTCGCCGACCAGATCCATGGATCGACGTCCAACGCGCGAGGGAAGCGACAACTCACCCTCGACCCGATGCGGTTGATCGCGGCGGCGTGGCATGCGTCGACCGCAGTGCCCCTGCGGCTGACACATGCCGGCTTCGGTGCGCTACAGATGGTCGCGGATATCCTCCTACCCTCAGCCTCGTCACTCACGGGCCGATTGGGCACATTGCGGCGCTACAGCGCGGTGCGCGTTCCGCTGCCCGACGTCGAGCAGGTGTGCGCTGCATTTGAGGTCACGCTCAACGACGTCGCGCTCACGGCCATCACAGAGGGTTTTCGCGCAGTCCTACTCGGACGGGAGGAGGCACCAGGCAACGAACCGATACGCACTCTCGTCCCGATCTCAACCCGACGGGTGGACGCTTTCGGCAGGGCCGACAACCGAGTGTCGGCGATGCTGGCCCACCTACCCGTCGAGATCGAAGATCCGCTGCAGCGCCTCGCCGAAGTTCATCGCAGACTCAGCGGCGGTAAGCACAGCGGCCAACCGCAAGCCACCGCATTGTTGTTGCAGGCATCGCGGCTCATCCCGTTTGCCCTGTCCGCGTGGATGGTTCGGCTCCTGACAGCGCTACCGCAGCACGGAGTGGTGACCTTGACAACAAACGTGCCGGGCCCTCGGGACCGCCACAGCGTCAGTGGGCACACAGTGAAGCACCTACTACCGGTGCCGCCGATCGCACTCGGCCTGCTGACCGGCGTAGCGATGCTCACCTACGCTGACGAGCTGGTGTTCGGCATCACCGCTGACCGTGATGCCACACCCGACCTCGAGGTCTTCACCGCCAAGGTGCGTGAAGCCATCGGCCAGTTGGTGGCCGCCAGCAAGGTCTCCACGGGTCGGGACCTCCCGACACCGAACTCGACGGCACGTGCCAAAACCGCTGTGCGGAAACGTCGTACATCTCAGCCGCAGTCGCACACGGAAGACCGGCGTAAGCCCAGGACAAGCCGCGATCGATGAAAAGGACACTCACCGTGAAGACAACCAGGACCGCCACAACCGGGGTAACCGCTCTGACAGTAGCCACGGTCATCGCTTCGTGCGGTGGCTCGGCGACCACACAGGAGACATCCACGTCCCCAAACCTGCCGCAAACCACCAGCATCCCTGCCGCGGCGGCGCACAATCACGCCGATTTGATGTTCACCCGTCACATGATCCCACACCACCAGCAGGCGATCCAGATGAGCGACATGGTCCTGGTCAAACAAGGAATCGATCCGCGGGTGGTGGATATGGCGACTCAAATCAAGGCCGCGCAGGGTCCGGAGATCGAGCAGATGCAGGCTTGGCTCGAACAATGGGGAATGCCGAAAATGCCCGGGGGGCCCGGGATGGGTATGCCAGAGATGCCCGGGATGGGTATGCCAGGTATGGAGGGGATGCTGTCGCCCGCCGACATGCAAGCACTGCAGGCCGCCGAAGGCGCGGAGGGCAGCAAGCTGTTCCTCATCCAGATGATCAGACATCACCAGGGAGCGATCGTCATGGCGCGCAACGAGATCGCCAACGGCCAGTACCCGGACACCGTTGCACTGGCCGAGTCGATCGTCAGCAGTCAACAGAAGGAAATCGACACCATGCAGCAGATCCTCGAGTCTTTGTAGCCTGTGCCGACGGTTTCACGATCGTGCACAAGGAGGACGCCATGACCACTGCACGAGACATCATGCACGCCGGCACAACCTGCGTCGGGAAACACGAAACGCTCGCCGCCGTAGCCCGTCACATGGGAGAGCACGGTGTCGGCGCCTTACCCCTCTGGGGGGAGGATGACCGCCTGCACGGCATGCTCACCGAACGCGACATTGTCATCAAGTGCCTGGCAGCCGGTCACGATCCGGATCTGTTGACAGCAGCAGAACTGGCTGCGCACAACGTTTATCGCGATGACGCCAACGCGAGTGTCGAAGAGATGCTCACTGTGATGAGCCAGCATCACGTTCGCCGGCTTCCCCGTCATCGACAACGACCGCATGGTGGGCATTGTGTCCGAAGCGGACATCGCCCGCCACCCACCCGAACACGCCATCGTCGAGTTCGTCAAAGCGATCTGCGCACCCGCTTCGATCGCCAGCTGCCAATGACCGCGGCACCAGACCATCTGTGCTGGAGCATGAATGAACAGCGCGGGGTGGACACCAACGTAAACGAGACCTGACCAATGGTCACCGATGGCACCTCTGACGCCGCATCGCCGAACGTGACGGTGCCGGCCTCACCCTTGCCGATCATCGATCCACGTCGCCACGACGCGGTGGTCATCGATCTCAGGTGCAAGACCGACGCGGATGCCTTGGCAATCGAGGCGTTCACGCGTCGGCTGTCCAGGACCGGTGTGGCGACGTGCGCAGTACCACCCGCCCCGGGTGGGGTCCGGTGCGGCGGTGGCGCCGCACCGCGCACCGTCCTGATCAGCGATTCCTTGACCGGCGTCGAAGCCGCCCGAACGCTCGGCTACGGGTTTGTGATCGGACTGGCCCGCAACGGCAACGCCGGATCGTTGCTGCGTCGTGGAGCCGATACCGTGGGAGCCGACCTCGCGGCCATCGACATACGAACCGGCGATCTGCCGGTGACACAACTGCCCAGCGCTGTTGACTCCGAGGCACAGTTGCAGATCCTCTTCACGGGCCGGGATCCGATTGTCTTCTTGGATTTCGACGGCACACTCTCGACCATCGAAACACAGCCGGACCACGCCACACTCGTCGAAGGAGCAGCGCAGGCGCTGGTGGACCTCGCGTCCGTGTGCACCGTCGCCGTCATCAGCGGACGCGACCTCGAGGACATCCGTCACCGGGTAGGTGTTGCGGGTCTGTGGTACGCGGGAAGCCACGGCATCGAGGTGGCCGCCCCGGACGGCACGATCCAGCACCCAATCCCCGATCCCGGAATTGCATCCGCACTGCGGGATACCGCTGCTGCCCTGCAGCGCCGTCTGGCGCACATTCCGGGCGCGTACGTCGAGCACAAGAGCTTCGCCGTCGCCGTGCACTTTCGCAATGTGGACGGGGAACACCAGGACGAAGTCATGCAGGTGGCAGCACGATGCGGTCGTCAACACGGCTTGCGATACACCTGCGGCCGCAGAGTCATCGACCTGCGCCCGGCGGTTGACCGGAGCAAGGGCAGCGCGGTCCGATGGATCACCGAGCACACCCCATTGACACATCGAAGTCTGCCGATCTACATCGGCGATGACATCACCGACGAAGACGCCTTCGACGCCGTCAGATCCGGCGGCATCCCTGTCATGGTTCACCATGAAGAGGACGGTGGTAGACCGACGGCGGCCCGTTACAGCGTCCAGAGCCCTGGTGAGGTGTGCACGCTGCTTCGCCACTTTCATGCCTGGCTCACTCGCCGAGAAGACACCGACGCCGCCGCGTGGAGTATCACCTACGACGGTTATGACCCGTCAGCGGAAACGCTTCGCGAGGCGCTGTGCACGGTCGGCAATGGATACTTCGCCACACGCGGAGCCGCGCCGGAAAGCGCCGCCGGCGATACTCATTATCCGGCTACCTACGTGGCCGGTGTCTTCAATCGCCTCGACGAGACCGTAGCCGGGCACCGCACTCACCACGAGAGCCTCGTCAACCTGCCCAACTGGCTGGCCGTGACCTTCCGCATCGAGGGCGGCCCATGGTTCGACATCGACGCGGTGTCCCTGCTGAACTATCACCAGACATTCGATCTGCGCACCGCGGTGATGACACGGCAGGTGTGCTTCCGCGATGAGGCGGGTCGTACGACCTCGGTGACGCAACGACGGTTCGCCGCCATGCACCTACCGCACGTTGCCGCCCTCACTACGACCGTCACCGCGCAAGATTGGTCCGGCACAATCGAATTCAGGTCGCTGATCGACGGAGATGTTCGAAACCGGGGTGTCAGACGCTACCGTGAGCTTGCCGATACCCATTTACGGAGGGTCCGGGTGGACGAACTGTCCGATGACTCGGTCCTGATGGTCACAGAGACCACCCAGTCGCGCATACCGGTCGCGCTGGCGGCGCGAACCACGCTTGCCCGGGGCGGCGCGGTAATGCACTCCCGCAAAGTCATTCACGAGACGCTGCAGATCGGCCATCAATTCGTCGTTGAGGCCACTGTGGGGATACCGGTTTCGGTCGAGAAGGTGGTCCTCGTGGCAACCGGCCGCGATGTGGCGATCTCCGAGCCCGCCGAGTACGCGATACGGCAACTTGCTCGGATAGGCAGTGTGGAAGAGATACGCGCAGGCCATGAGCTCCGGTGGAGTCATCTCTGGCAGCGGCTGTCCATCGACCTCACCGGGCACACCGACGAGCTGCGCGTCCTGCGGCTTCATCTTCTTCATCTGCTTCAGACGACTTCACCCAACACCGCAGACCTGGATGTCGGCGTGCCAGCTCGAGGCCTTCACGGTGAAGCCTACCGGGGGCATGTGTTCTGGGATGAAGTGTTCATCCTGCCGGTGTTGAATCTGCGGTTTCCCACGATTGCCCGGGGTCTCCTGCATTACCGCTACCGGCGGTTGGCCGAGGCGCGAAACGCCGCGGCTCTGGCCGGCTACTCCGGTGCCATGTTCCCGTGGCAATCCGGAAGCGACGGACGAGAAGAAAGCCCAGAGGTGCACCTGAATCCCCGGTCGGGGCGGTGGAATCCGGATTCCAGCCGCAGGGCACACCATGCCGGAATCGCTGTGGCATACAACGTTTGGCAGTTCTACCAGGTCTCCGGCGACCTCGCCCATCTCATAGACTTCGGGGCCGAGCTGCTGGTCGAAATCGCCCGATTCTGGGTCAGCAGAACCACCTATGATCCGAATCGGGCACGATACTGCATCAACGGCGTCATCGGACCCGACGAGTTCCATTCGGGTTACCCGGACCGGCCGCACAGCGGGATCGACAACAATGCCTATACGAATGTGATGGCGGCATGGGTGATCGTGCGCGCTCTCGAGGCCCTGGACATGCTGCCGCTACCGGCTCGGCTCGATCTGCGCGAAAAACTAGACCTGACCGATTCCGAGTTGGCCCACTGGGACGAGGTGAGCCGGCGCATGTACGTGCCGTTCCACGATGACATGATCAGTCAGTTCGACGGCTACGCGATGCTGCACGAGCTCGATTGGGACGCGTACCGAACTCGGTACGGCAACATCCAGCGTCTCGACAGAATTCTCGAAGCGGAAGGCGACGACGTCAACCGGTACAAGGCTGCCAAACAGGCTGATGTGTTGATGCTGCTCTACTTGCTGTCTTCTGACGAACTCCGCGAAATCCTCGGTCGGCTCGGTTATCACCTGGCGCCAGAACGTATTCCGGTAATGGTCGACTACTACCTCGCCAGGACCTCACACGGGTCGACGCTGAGCGCAGTCGTTAACACGTGGGTTTTGGCGCGGGCCAACCGAAACCGTGCTCTGGAGTTCTTCGAACAGGTTCTCGCCTCCGACATCGCTGATATCCAAGGCGGTACCACATCCGAGGGGATACACCTTGCCGCAATGGCAGGCAGCGTCGATCTCGTGCAGCGGTGCTTCACCGGTCTGGAAACACGTGGCGATCGAATTGTGCTGTCCCCGTTGTGGCCGGAAGCTGACGAACCACTATCGATCTCGCTGCACTACCGCGGTCAGCATCTGCATGTCAGTGTGCGTGGGAGGTATGCCGACGTCAGCGCAGAGTACCGGGACGACGCCCACCCGGTGTTGATCGAATGCCGCGGCCAGGTTCGTGAGCTCGCCCCCGGCCATGCCCTCTCCTTCGGCGAGGAGGACCGTTCTACCGAAGCGGTCGCGGACCGGTGATGAGCATTGCGCATACCGAACCCCGCAGTGCTTTGGCCACGGCCGAGCGCTCGCCGCATCTCGAGCGGGAAAGAGCAACGACCCCTGGCAGCACGATGTGGTTGGCGAAATCCCTGGCGTTCTCAACCTTCGACCCTATTTCGCGGCACGTTGGGGTCTTTGGACCCTGGTGGCTGCGGCCCGATCCGTCGCACTCTGGGAGCTCGCATGGATGATGCGCAACTCAAGAGAAGAGACCATCCTCATGGGTGCAGACAACCGCACAGGTGTTGTTGTCGGGGTCGACGGGTCTCCCGCCTCCGACGCCGCCGTAGACTGGGCCGCAGGGGACGCTGCGATGCACGGCGACAGCCTGACCATTCTCACCGCGCTCGACCGTGACGACCTGTCGGTGCACAACGTAGAGACAGTGCGGCAACTGCGGGCACTTCGCCGGCGCAATGGGGCCGAAATATTGGAGCATGCACGCGATATCGCCGAGGTGGCCATCGGAAACTGCCGCAAGCCCACCATCGAAGAGAAAATGGTGTTCGCGAGCCCGGCCAAGGCGCTGACCTCGGAGTCCGACGGCGTTCGAATGTTGGTCGTCGGACGCGCAGGCCGTTCATCGCATCTCGGCAGGGTCACACTGGGCTCCGTGAGCAACTCGCTGATCCACCACGCCCGCTGCACGGTCGCGGTGATCCCCCGTCAGTTGCCGGCGCGCTTGACGCATGCTCCTGTCCTGCTGGGCATAGACGGTACAGAATCATCCGAATCGGCGGTGGCGATTGCGTTCGACGCGGCGTCCCGGCGCCGCGCCCCGCTCACGGTCGTCCACGCCTTGACCAGGTTCTCACTCGGGTACACCGAACTGACAGTGCAAGGTCGGGAAGTTCTCAGTGAACGGCTGTCCGGCTGGCGTGAGCGTTACCCTGACGTCGTCGTGACCGCGGTGGTGGTTCCCGATCCAATAACTCGTTGGCTGATCGAGCATTCCGACGGTACACAACTGGTTGTGGTCGGATCTCGAAACGCGGGCACACTCGCACACATCCGCCATCGGTCGGTGAGTGCGGCCGTGACCCAGGGTGTGGGAGTTCCGGCGATCGTTGCTGCTGAGCACCCTTGAGACGGCGACGGCAGCGTCTGGCGCCAAGGGTTACCCGGCTGCAAAGTCGTCGGCGGCGAGCGTGAAGTAGTTCTCCTCTTCCTGCACGAAGTGCAGTCGCAGCAGCGCATGTAGCCCGTAGAGACAGGCCAACAGGTCGCTGCGCTGCTCGGGGCGGATACCGCCGGCCGATTGCGCAGATTGCACATGGGTGCCGATCCGGTCGGTGAGACGCTGGATCTCGGCATGGGTGCGGCTCATGGTGGCCGTTGCTTCGCCACTTCGCAACGGAGCGGCCAACGCCGGATAGAGTTCACTTTCCTCCGCCCGTTCATGAGGCAGAATCCGCTGTTGCAGTTGCACGTACGCCTCCGTCACAGCTCGCAGGGCTGCATCGTCGGGGGCCTCGACCAACTGGTCGGCGCTGGCGCGGATCAGCCCGATGATGTCGCGCAACTCGTCGTGCTCTGCCGAGAAGCGGTACAGCAGAGTTGCTGTGCCGGCATTCAACGTCATCGCAGTGGCCGGATTGCCACGCAATGCACGAGTCGCATTGAGAATGACCGCGACATCAATTCCCTCCTGCAGCAGAGCGCCTATTGCGGGTGGTAGGTAACCGAGGGCAGCGACGGCCATCGCGACCAGTGACAAGCCCATGCCGATGACTGCGCTTTGCACGGCGATCCGTCGCGACCACCGTGCGATATCCATGGCGTCGGCGAGGCGGTCGAGACGGTCTGTGGTCAGCACGATGTCGGCCGCCTCTGACGAGGCGGTTGATCCTCTGGCGCCCATGGCCACGCCCACGGTCGCCGCCGCCAACGCCGGGGCGTCGTTGATGCCGTCACCGACCATGACGGTCACCGCCCTATCCCGTTCCACGCGGACTGCGGCCACTTTGTCAGCCGGGCTCTGTTGGGCGTAGACCTCATCGAGTCCCAGCACGGCGGCGACCTCGCGCGCGGGCTCCACGCGATCACCTGTGAGCATGACCAGGCGATCGAAACCCGCCTCGCGCAGACGCCGCATGGTGCGAGGTGCCTGTCGCCGCATCGGGTCTCGCAGCAGAATTGCTCCCACCGGCTTTTCATGGACGCTCACCCACGCCACCGCTGCGCCATCGAGATGCGCCCGACCCACCGCTGTCTGAGCCCACGCGTCATCGGAGTCACCGTCGGCCACCTTGCCGACCGCAACACGTTGTCCGTCCAGAATCGCCGTCACTCCCCGACCGGCTTCTTCGGACACCTCGGCCGGGACATGAAGTTCTATTCCGCGAGTGAGCGCTTCGGTGACTATCGCCTCGGCCAGGACATGAGGTGACATCTGGTCCACCGACGCGGCGACACCGAGCACGTAGCGAGCGTCGATTCCCGGTGCGGCGATGACATCGATGACGCTCGGGCGGCCCATCGTCAGGGTACCGGTCTTGTCCATCACCAGAGTTGTTGCATGACCCAGGTTTTCGAGCGCGCCGCCGTTTCGGATGACGACGCCGGCTCGCGAAGCGCGCGACAACCCCGAAACAATGGCCACCGGCGCGGCCAACAGCAGGGGGCAGGGTGTTGCCACCACCAATACGGCCACGGCGCGTACAGCGGTGCCGCTGACCAGCCACGCGATTCCCGCCATCACCAGAGCAAGCGGCAGGAACCACGCAGCGTAACGGTCCGCGAGTCGTACCACCGGCGCGTTCTCGGCGCCGGCCTGCTCGGCCAGGCGGACAACCCCGGCATAGGTACTGTTTTCTGCGGTGGCGGTGACTCTCAACTCGAACGGATCGCCGGCGTTCACGACGCCGCTGCGGACCGTGTCCCCGCTGGCCCGCTCTACGGTGAGAGACTCTCCGGTGAGCGCCGATTCGTCGAGTACCGCCACGGTGTTGAGGACACGCCCGTCCACCGGTACGACGTCGCCGGACGCTACGACAATCACGTCATCCACCGCGATCTCAGTCACTGCAACGACGGTGACCTGGGTACCGACTCGTCGTCGAGCAAACCGCGGCGCCCGTTCCAACAACGCCCGCAGGTCCCGAGAGGCCCGACGGGTGGCCGCAGCGTCCAGGGCCCGCCCACCGGCCAGCATCACCGCGATGATGGCGCCCGCAAGGTACTCGCCGACCAACAGGCTGCCCAGTAATGACAGCACCGCGATCACGTCGACGCCCAGTCTCCCTCGACGCAGCGCCACGAGCACCCAGATGATCGCGGGCACCAACGCAATGAGAGTCCCCGCGATCCAGCAGCCGTCGGCAACCGTGTCTGCCCCAGCCAGCCAGGCGATCCCGCCGCCGGCCAATGCCGCAACGGTGAGGACGGTCAGAACCGGCTCCACCACCTTGCGGAGCCGGCCGGTCATTGAGGTCGGTGTCGAGCCTGCGATGTTGACCACCAGTATGGTCCCTTCGGTACGCAGCGCCCCTGGGGAACGCACCAGGCTCTCATTGTCACCAGTGGTCTACTGCCTCGGGCAGGGCCGCAGTACCCCGATGCCCAGGACCTAAGCCACATGATCACCGCGAGGAATCAAGCCGCGCGCCGCCGGTGGTGAGTTGAAGGGGCGCTCCCATCACGTTGTATCGCAACATCTTCAGCAATCAGCGGCCCACACACGTTCGGCGGGCGTAGCCTCCTCAATGTCATAGCTGCGACGCCAAACCGGCCACCCGCGCAATCACTAAGTCAGCCCTCAGATGTTCAGCATCGCCACAATGGGCAGCGGGCCGGCGGTGCTGGCGTCCCTGCACGTGAGGTGCAGCATGAGTGAAGCGCAGCGCGCAGTCCGTCATCTCAGGACACCCCGGGCCGCCGCCGTTGCAGGTGTCCTGTTCAGCGCGCTGTTTGCCCTCAGCCTTGTTCTGTTGCGCAGCGCAATCCCCGAAGACCCCTTCGCGCAGGTCACTTGGATCACCAGCGGGAACACCAGGATTCGCACCGCGTTGGCGCTCGCACCGCTTTCCGGCGTCGCCTTTCTCCGGTTCATCGGCGCTATCAGAGATCGATTGGGGGACCTGGAGGACCACTTCTTCGGGTCGGTGTTTCTCGGGAGCGGGTTTTTTCCTGACCATGGTTTCGGTCTCGACGGCGATCGGCGGCGCGATACTGATGGTCGCAGAGGTGCCAGCGATAGCCTCCAACGGACTCATCTATTTCGCTCGATCCGTCATGCTCCAGGTCAGCAACGTCTGGGAGTACGGTTGAACAGCGCCGTGCCTTGAGGCGCCGCTCAACTCGGTGAATACTCACCGAGTTCGTGGCGGCGGCGCGGTGAGTCCCAAATCCCTGGCGTTGTCGAAACCGTCGTCGACGAGGATGACATCGACCCCTGCGCGGTCGAGCACCGATGCGGCGATCGAGGCGCGGTAGCCCGATCCGCAGTGCACCCACCAGGGCCCACCAGGCACATCGTCGAGTCGGCTCGGCAGTTCGTGCAGGGGTCTGTTGACGGCACCAGGAATGTGCTCTTCGTCGTATTCGTGGGTTTGTCGTACGTCGAGGACAGACACCGGGCCGGAGCCGAGTTGTTCTGCGAGACCGGCGAAGTCAGTGACCCGGTAGGAACTCAAGTGGGCGCCGTTGCGCAGAGTGTCGATGTCCGCGGTGGCTGCGCCCGTGAGCCGGTCGACACCGATGCGTACCAACTCTCGTTTGGCATCGGCGACCTGTTCCGGGGACTCTCCGATCACCGTGATCGGGGCGCCCCAGTCGTAAAGCCAGCCAAAGTAGCTGACGAACGCGCCGGACAGCTCGAAGCCCAACGTGCCGGGCAGGTGTCCGGCGGCGAACGCCGTACGGTTGCGCAGATCGACCACCCACTCTCCGGCGTCGATTCGTCGGCGCATTTCGGCCGGATCGATCGGTTCCGGTGGCGTCAGATCCACCGGCGGCGGTCCTGCGCGGTTGATGACGCCCATCTGGGCGTAGTAGGCGGGGTAAGCCGACAGTCCCGCCAGTAACTCGTCGACGAAGCTCTGCTCATCTTGAGTGAGGGCCGGGTTGGCCTCGCGCTGTTCCGCGATGGTCGATGAGTCGCCGGAAGCTGGTGTTGCCGAGCAAAAGCTGCCGAAACCATGGGTGGGGTAGATCGGAGTGTCAGGGGGCAACTGGTCAGCAAGCTTGTGTACCGAGTGGTACTGGGCGTGTGTCAGTTCTTCGGTGTCGTCCGCGCTGATCAGGTCGGTACGTCCGGTGGTCCCGAATAGCATCGAACCGCCGGTGAACACTCCGTGGATGACGCCGGCGGCATCGCGCAGCACGTAGCTGACATGGTGGTGGGTGTGGCCGGGGGTGTGCAGGACTTCCAGACGGATTGGGCCGGCGTCGATGACATCACCGTCGGTGACCGCGCGGCGGGAATAATCGACGTCGTCGCCCATCGGCACCGCGTACTCGGCCCCGACGGTGCGGGACAGTTCCAGTCCTCCGCTCACGTAGTCGTTGTGTAGGTGGGTTTCGACAACGTGGCTGATGCGAGCGTGGAGCTTGTCGGCCAGGGCCAATACGCGGTCGATGTCGCGCTGAGGATCGATCACGACGGCGATACCCGCGTGGGTGACCAGATAGCTGCGGTCACCGAGCCCCGAGGTTTCGATGATCGAGACGTCCATTGTTGCTCCCTTGTTGGTGTCAATTCAGAAATACGGTGTCGGCCACCACATAGGCGGCGACGGTGAACACGAGGTAGGCGAACCAGCGCTGTAGTCGGACGGTGTTGATCTCGGTCCCCATGGATCCGGCGACCAGCGACGTGACCATCGCGGCGCCGACGAACGCGGCGGTGACGCCCCAGTCGATCCTGATCGACGAGAGGTGGGAAACGATCCCGGCAGCCGAGTTGGCGACGATGATCAGCAACGAGGTGCCAATGGCGGTTGACATCTCGACACCGAGCATCACCACCAACGCCGGGATGATGAGAAACCCGCCGCCCACACCGAACAGCCCCGTTAGCAACCCGACCAGTAGACCGGCGCCGATCGAGCGCGGCGCGCAGCGGCGCCAATTGACTTGGCCCGCCTCGATCTTGCAGGCGGTGCCGGTCGCACCCTGGTCGGTCAGCATGCGGATGCCCGCGACCACCATGACGACCGCAAAGCCCGCCATGAGCACTGACTGGGGCAGGTGTCGGCTGAGGGCGCTGCCGGCCACCGTGGCAGGGATTCCGGCGGTGGCGAAGATGCCAGCCATCCGCCACCGGACCTGTCGGGCGCGGATTTTCGGCAACACCCCGACCGCCGAGCCTGCGGCGACGACGATCAGCGAGATGGGAATCGCCTGCTCGACGTCGAAGCCCATTCCGTAGACCAGGGCCGGTACGGCGAGGACAGAGCCCCCGCCACCGAGCAAACCCAACAGCACGCCGATCAGCGCGCCGAGAGCCAGGCCCATCGCGATCGCCATGTTGATGCCCTACCCGATCGACCAGCGCCGCAATATTGTGGTGATCCCGCGCGACGGCTCCGTCCGGCGCGCGCACCGGCAATGTTGTGTCGGCGGTATGGAACCCATTACGTCGTCGACGTGTCGGCCGCAGCCGTCCCACGTCGTCTGGCTGCAGACCCGGCAGGAAACCGCGTGACACATACGTGGGACTCCTTGTCTTTCCGTTACACGACGGCGTGGGCGGTGGCCCACGCGTGGTACCCACCAAGCAGATCAGATACCTGACCAATACCGTTGGCCCGCAACATCGATGCCGCTACGCTGGACCGCCAGCCACCTGCGCAGTGCACAATGATCGGCTTGTCGGTGGGAATCTCACCGACGCGCAGGCGCAACTGGGCCAAAGGGATGTGCAATGATCCGGGAATGGCGCCGCTCTCGCGCTCACCGGGGTTGCGGATGTCGATCAGCGTTACCGCGCCTTCCTCCAACAGCTCATCCAGCTCGGCAACCGTGGTGCGCGGCGCGGCCCGGACCAGGCCGGCAAGTTCAGCCGGGAACTTCCCGTCACGGCCCACATTGAGGTAGCCGAGTGCCTCGTCTGAGCCAATCCGCGCCAGCCGCAGCGCGGCCTGCTGCTCTTCGCCCGGGTAGGTGATCAGGGCGGTCTGCTCATCAAGTTCGATGACCATCCCACCGGTTTCCGCGAATCGACCGTCGAAGCCGACGTTGACCGATCCACGCAGATGCGCGGCTGCGAAATCTTCGACATCACGGGCGTCGATAACCCTCACACCAGCCTCGAGGGCGGCGCGCATCTGCTGCGGCGTCATCTCCGGCACGGTGCGGTCAGGCCGAAGTAAGGGGTGCACACGCTTGTTCATTGCGGCATCGGAGGTGAAGTACGCCGGGGCCGCGGGCTGCCCCACGGTGAGCAGTGCGATGAAATCCTCGTCCCTCATGGGCTGTATGGACGGATTGGTCATCCGCTGCTCCCCAATGGTGGAGGTGAGCTCGGTCGACAGATTCTTCCCGCACGACGAGCCGGCCCCGTGGGCCGGCATCACCGTCACACTGTCTGGCAACTTCAACAGCTTGTCGTGGATCGTGTGGTACATCGCGCGGGCCAGATCGCTGGTCGAGCTGTCGCCGACATTGACCAGATCGGGTCGGCCGACATCCCCGATGAACAGCGAGTCGCCGGTCAACACGGCCACCGGGTCAGCCCCCGCCCGCTCACGGATGAGCACACTGATCGACTCCCAGGTGTGACCTGGTGTCGACAGGATCTCCAGATCGACCGCACCGAGGGACAGGTGCTCCCCGTCGGAAAGCCTGCGAATCGGGTAGTCAGTTTCAGCGGCTTGCCCGAACCCGATCCATGCACCTGTAGCGTCGACCAGTTCCAGGTGCCCCGATACAAAGTCGGCGTGGAAATGGGTATTGATCACCCCTTCGATCGTCAGGCCGAAGCTACAGGCAGTGGCCAGGTAATCCCCGATATCGCGGCGGGGATCGACCACCACCGCTCGGCCGGTGGTCTCGTCACCGACCAGGTATGACGCGTGCGACAGACACTCGATGTAGTACTGCTCCAGGATCATCGACGGCTCCTCTCAAGTGATCAGGGCGCCGGTTCGCGGTACCGGCTACCCATTGAAACAATACCCCCCGGGGTATTATTTCAGGCGGTGGCACTTATACCCCTGCGGGTATGGCCTTCGATCGGTTCACACGAACCGCTCGCGCCAGGTGATCGACAGGTAGCGCGGACACTCCCGGGAATGTGGGTCTTGATCCTGCAGTTGACTCGACTGCACATACCCCTACGGGTAATTTGGAGTTTGCGACAACGAAAGGAAAACCATGGTCGGCGATCAAGAAGCCATCGATGCGGTCCTCAATAGATTGCGCCGGGCACAAGGCCAACTGGCCGGCGTCATCTCGATGATCGAACAGGGACGTGAGTGCAAAGACGTCGTCACACAGTTGGCCGCCGTCTCCCGTGCCCTCGACCGCGCCGGCTTCAAGATCGTCGCCACCGGATTGCGGGAATGCGTCACCGGTGAACAAGCCGGCCAGGGCAACCCCATGACCGAGGCGGAACTGGAAAAGCTCTTCCTCGCACTCGCCTGATCCCGACGACATTGGAGTCAACATGAGTATCGCGTTGGCAACAAGCCTCAAAGCACCGTTCGACGACGCCGTTGCACGAACTCGAAAGGCTCTGGCTGATCAGGGATTCGGTGTACTCACCGAGATCGATGTCAAGGCAACCCTGAAGAGCAAGCTTGATACGGACATGGAGAACTACCTGATTCTCGGTGCTTGCAACCCGCCGTTGGCCCACCGCGCCATCGAGGTTGATCGCCAGATCGGCCTCCTGCTGCCCTGCAACGTCGTGGTTCGCAGCGACCCGGACAACCCGGACTGCACCATTGTCGAGGCCATGAACCCCCAACTCCTCGTCGATGTCACTCAGGAACCGAAACTTCAACCGGTGGCCCAGGAAGTCGCCGACAAACTCGAAGCTTCGATTGCAGCACTGACCGCCTGAGCAGACGCTGTTCGCCGGTCGACCCCGTTGCAGAGCTGTGCCGGCAACCGCGCCATTGCGACTCCGAGGGTTGTTGTCGCAGCGCCGTGACCCCTCGTCGGGCGGAAGGTCCAGCAGCAAGAGCAGCGCAGGCCGGGTTATCGCGATCCTGGGTCGCCTGAGTTCCAGAAAAGCGGCCCGTGCGCCCGCACCAGCCCTTGCGCATGGGAACATAACGGAACACGAAACACAGCCACCGCTACCGCTTTCCCGGCCCGACGTGGGCGGTCACTTCAGCAGTGCGCGGCTCATCACCACACGCTGGATCTGGTTGGTGCCCTCATAGATCTGGGTGATCTTGGCATCACGCATCATCCGCTCCACCGGGA